>JBLHLN010000015.1:0-17007 GCA_047620565.1 Woeseiaceae bacterium | reverse complement strand
TCGACTATTCGCAGATGACAGCGCAGCCGGGAGACGAGCCAAGCCCGGT
Organism: Woeseiaceae bacterium; assembly: GCA_047620565.1. Taxonomy (GTDB): domain Bacteria; phylum Pseudomonadota; class Gammaproteobacteria; order Steroidobacterales; family Woeseiaceae; genus SZUA-117. The sequence goes on along the minus strand of JBLHLN010000015.1, from coordinate 16,958 downwards.
ATTTTCTTTCCTTGGCCTGCGCGCAGAACATCCACGACAGGTCAGTTGCCATATCACCCACACGACAGAAGAGACGCATGAAATAATTCGTGGCGCTCTTTCCGAGTCGCCAATGTACAGCGGCATGATCGAAGGCGTTGGTCCGCGCTATTGCCCATCGATCGAAGACAAGGTCGTGCGCTTTGCAGACAAAAGCTCACACCAGATATTCGTTGAGCCTGAGGGGCTCAGCACAGACGAAGTCTATCCGAACGGAATTTCGACGAGCCTGCCATATGAGGTGCAGGAGAAGTTCGTTCGTTCAATCGGCGGATTTGAAAACGCGCGCATAACACAGCCGGGATACGCAATCGAGTACGACTACTTTGACCCGCGCGACCTTCGGCCGACGCTTGAGACACATTTCGTTGGCGGCCTTTTCTTCGCCGGGCAAATTAACGGCACGACAGGCTACGAAGAAGCGGGTGCACAGGGACTGCTGGCGGGCATCAACGCTGCGCGACGCGCGCAACAAAAAGATTCGTGGTTTCCGGCTCGCAGCGAAGCCTATATCGGCGTGCTGGTTGACGACCTGATAACAAGGGGCGTGAGCGAGCCCTATCGAATGTTCACGAGCCGGGCCGAGTATCGCCTGTTACTTCGTGAAGATAATGCCGATCTGCGACTCACGCCCATCGGACGCGAACTTGGCATCGTCAGTGATAAACGCTGGCGCACTTTGGAGCAAAAGCGCAACGCTGTTGCTGCGGAAAAGCAAAGATTGCAAAGCATTGTTATCCGACCCCGGGACGTTAACGAAGATGACGCGCTGATACTGAAGAACGACCCGCAGAAAGATAATCGTGCTGCCGACCTGTTGCGCAGGCCGGAGTTGTCTTACAAGGACGTCATTACTTTGTCGAAGGTTGGTGCAGGTGACTGGCAGGAAGATTTGCTGGACGAGCGCATCAGCGAAGTAGAACTGCAGCTGGAAGTGCAGGCTCGCTATGAAGGTTACATTGAGCGCCAGCAACGAGAGATCGACCAGCATGCGAAGCAGGAAAACCTCAGGCTACCTGCCGACATCGATTACGCCGAAGTTGCGGGACTATCGACCGAGGCACGGCAGAGACTGCAGTCGGCGCGACCGGACACCATAGGCCTGGCGTCGCGTCTTGAAGGCGTCACGCCGTCAACCGTGTCGCTGCTGTTGATCCACCTTAAAAAACGCTATTTGCAGCGCACCGCCTAGTAGAGCCTGGAAAGGCCGTCGATGGGGTGAAATTCGCGGCTGAAGCCGCTCCTACGACCGTTGGTCCGGGCTAATTAGAATTGTTGGAGCGGCTTCAGCCGCGAATGCCGGCTATTGGCAGAATCCTGTCCAGATGACGCCGCAAAAAGTGAGCCAATCCACAGAACGGTACGACTGATACGGTATGCTCATTACATGATGGAATCCCGACCGTATCCACAGGTGATTAGCCGCTGGCTATGGTCAGCAACGGTTGCCGCGTTGCTGCTGGGTGGTTGTGGCGTCGGCGATGAGGCCGCCGTTGAGCGGCACTCGACTCTGAACCGTGGCACGGGAGCTGAACCGGAGTCCCTCGATGCACACAAGGCTCGCACGACAGAAGCCGGCGATGTGCAGCGCGACCTGGGCGAAGGCCTGGTCGGATACCTGCCAACGGGTGAACTCGTCGCTGCGGCGGCCGAAAGCTGGGAAATTTCTGCAGACGGCCGCGAATACACTTTCCGCTTACGCGAAAGCGCCAGGTGGTCGAATGGCGAAACAGTCACAGCTGATGATTTTGTCTACAGCTTCAGGCGCCTGGTCGATCCTGATACTGCGGCGTTCTACGCGCAATTTATCGGTGACATCGTCAACGCGCACGATATTACCAGCGGTGAAAAGCAACCGGACGAATTGGCAGTAAGGGCAACGGGGCAATTCGAATTAGTGATAACACTGCGAAATCCGGTGCCGTATTTTCTACAGCTACTTACCCATCCGGCTACTTTTCCGGTGCATCGGGCCTCGATCGAGGCACACGGCGATGCGCACGCCCTTCCGGAAAACCTGGTTACGAATGGCGCCTATAAATTACAGGCATGGACAGTCGGCTCCTATATTGAACTCGTTCGCAACGAGCACTACTGGAACGACGCCGCAACAGCGATAGATAAAGTTCGTCATCACGTAACGCCGCAACCACAGGCGGAGCTGAATCGATATCGCGCCGGTGAGCTGGATACGACCAGCAATGTTGCAGCGGAGTCATTTGCACAAATGCGTGAGGAACGAGCGGATGAATTGCGTGTTTCTCCGGCGCTCGCAACTTACTACTACGGCTTTAATTTGTCGCAGCCGCCGTTTGCGGACAATCCGCAGCTTCGGGCGGCACTGTCCATGGCCATCGACAGAGAGATCATAGCGGAGGCTATAGTCGGACGTGGCGAACTTCCCGCGTATGGTTTTGTTCCGCCGGGCGTGAATAATTATTCGCCGAGAGAACTTTCTTATGCAGACCTGTCCGTCGAAGAACGAAACGCCAAGGCGCGCGAGCTTTATCGCGAGGCAGGATACAGCGCGGATGAGCCGCTGGAAGTCGAGCTTCGCTATAACACGTCAGAGTCGCACAAACGTATTGCCGTAGCGGTACAGGCCATGTGGCAGGAAGTGCTTGGCGTTAAAACGACGCTTATTAACGAGGAATTCCAGGTGTTGTTGTCGAACGTTCGCGCCGCAGAAATTACCCAGGTGTTTCGCATGACCTGGACCGGTGATTATAGCGACGCACACACTTTTCTCACGGTGCTGGAAAGCGACAATCCATCCAACATGCCGGGATTCAGAAATGCCGAGTACGCTGAATTAATGCAAAGGGCTGCGCTACAGACAGACATGTCGCGGCGACAAATCTACCTCGAAGAGGCGGAACGGCTGATGCTCGCCGAACATCCGATCATCCCGCTCTACTTCCTCGTAAACAAAAGCATGGTCAGCCCCAGGGTCGCAGGCTGGGGAGACAACGTGTTGAATTACCATTACAGTCAGCATCTGAGTCTCGTCGAGAAGTAAAAGAACCGTCGTGTTTCGCTACGCGCTGCTGCGTATCCTTGGTGCGATACCAACACTGTTCCTGGTAGTCGCCATTGCATTCCTCATGGTGCATGCTGCACCCGGTGGTCCGTTTGACGCGGAGCGTGCGCTGCCGCCGGAAATAGAAAAAAATATCGCCAGTGCCTACCACCTGGACGAGTCTCTGCCGCAACAATTCAAGCGTTACATCAGCGGTCTGTGGCGCGGCGACTTTGGACCGTCTTATCGCTATCGTGACTACACCGTTACCGAGCTGATCGCGAACGCCTTTCCTGTGTCGATGCAGTTGGGTCTGCTGGCGATGCTCGTTGCCCTGATTGTGGGTATCAGTGCCGGCCTGATCGCGGCCCTGCGCAGAAATACATTTGTGGATCGCCTGCTGACCGGTATTGCGATGAGCGGGATATCGATACCGGTGTTCGTCGTTGCGCCGGTACTGGTGCTGGTTTTTGCGGTCTACCTGCAGTGGTTGCCGGCAAGCTGGAGTGGCGGCAATAGTGCGACGCGCCTGGTCTTGCCGGTCATTGCCCTGGCGCTACCGCAGATTGCCTACATTGCGCGCCTGGTGCGCGGCAATCTGATAACCGTGTTGAAAAGTGATTTCGTACGCACGGCGCGAGCGCAGGGATTGTCGCAGAGCTCCATCGTGCGCTATCACGCGCTCAAACCGGCAATGTTGCCGCTACTTTCGTATATGGGCCCGGCCATTGCCGGCATCCTGACGGGTTCCGTGGTGGTCGAGCAGGTATTCGGCATCCCGGGTATCGGCCAGTTTTTCATTACTGGCGCTTTGAACCGTGATTACACACTGGTGCTGGGTATCACGGTTTTCTACGCGGCCCTGGTGATTTTCATGAACCTGCTGGTCGACATTCTTTATGGCTATGTCGATCCCCGGATCCGCGCCCGATGAATCCGCTAAGGCGAAAAATCGGCGATAACAGGATTGTCTTCCTTTGCAGCACGCTGTTGTTGGTATTCGCGTTGTTCGCCGGGCTCGGGCCGCTCATCAGTCCGCACCAGTACATGAGTACCGACTTCGGCAATAGCCTCGCTTCGCCGTCAATCTCCGGCTTTCACCTGTTCGGTACCGATGAGCTTGGCCGAGATCTGTTTGTCAGGACCCTGATGGGTGCACGCATAACGCTTTTCGTCGCCGTAGTTGCAAGCATCGTCAGCCTGGGCATTGGTGTCATTTATGGCGCCGTCGCCGGCTATGTTGGCGGGAAGGTCGACGCGCTGATGATGCGCGCGGTTGATGCGCTCTATGCAATGCCATTCATATTTTTCGTCATTCTTCTGATGGTGGTATTCGAGCGAAACTTTCTACTGATATTTGTCGCCATTGGCGCTGTCAACTGGCTGGATATGGCACGCATTGTGCGCGGCCAGACCTTGAGCATGAAACAACGACAATTCGTCGATGCGGCCCGCTTGATTGGCGTTTCCACCCCAGGAATTATTTTCCGCCACATCACGCCGAATCTTTTCGGTGTTGTCATTGTTTACCTGACGCTAACTATTCCGCAGGCGATACTGGTTGAGTCATTCATCAGCTTCCTTGGGCTGGGCGTACAGGAACCGCAAACCTCACTGGGCGCATTGGTCAACGACGGCGTGAGCCAAATGGAAGCGGCCCCGTGGTTGCTTATTATTCCGGCTGCCGTGCTCGCATTGCTGCTGCTAAGTTTCAATTTTCTCGGCGATGGTCTTCGCGATCTCGCTGATCCAAAGCAAAAAGTCTGATGGGCCTGTTGCAAGTCGAGAGCCTGAATATCAGTTATGCCGATAGCGTCGCGCCGGTCGTCGCGGATATTGGTTTTGCGATTGCGCGCGGCGAGTCACTGGGCATGGTTGGTGAATCCGGCGCCGGCAAATCACAGACGGCGATGGCAATCATGGGCTTGCTGCCTGGTAATGCGAGGATAACGGGCAGCATCAGGTTTGATGGAACGGAACTACTGGGCGCGACGCCGACAGCATTCAACAAAATTCGCGCCCGTCGCATCGCAATGGTTTTCCAGGATCCGATGAATGCATTAAACCCGTTCGTTCGAATTGGCGATCAGCTGCGCAGAATTCTACTGGAGCACAATATGTGCAAAGGCAGGGAGGCCAGGAAACGCACACTGGAGATGCTGGAGAAAACCGGCTTACCGGATCCCGAGCGCCAGTACCGCGCATATCCACATCAACTCTCCGGCGGCATGCGACAGCGCGCGATGATTGCTGCTGCATTACTGGGCGAACCGGATTTGCTGGTCGCGGATGAGCCTACCACCGCGCTTGACGTCACTGTACAGGCGCAAATATTGCGTCTGCTACGGGAGTTACGGGCGGACCTCGGTACCGCACTGTTGTTGATAACGCATGATCTTGGTGTGGTGGCTGGCAATTGCGAGCGCATGTTCGTCATGGAAAACGGTCATATGCTCGAGGAGGGCCTGACAGCAGACGTTTTTTCATCACCCGTCCATGAAAACACCGCGCGCTTGCTGGCGGCATCGCCGAAAATTAATGCGCCTGTTTCTGCCATGCCCATCGCAGCTGACGCACCGCAGGTACTAAGCATCGATGAGCTGTCAGTCAGCTTCAGGGAGCAGCGCGCATTCAGCAGTATCCAGCTGCATGCGGTACACCCCCTGAGCTTGCACCTAAGGGCAGGCGAGACGGTAGCTATTGTCGGCGAGTCCGGATCCGGCAAGACCAGCCTGGCGCGGGCAGCACTCGGCCTGATTCCGCCCCGCAGTGGCAAGGTGAGTTTGCTGGGCAAAACGCTTGCCGATTCGCTGCAATCACGGCCCAACAGCACGCGCCGCCAGTTGCAGATGGTGTTTCAGGACCCGATAGCGTCGCTGAATCCAGCGATGCGTATAGGCAATATTATTGCGGAACCGATACGAATTCATGAGCCAGAGAAAAATAAAGCGCAGCGAAAAAAAGACGTCAAAGAAGCGTTGCAGCGCGTCGGCCTCGATGTCGAATTACATGACCGGTATCCACATGAATTATCCGGTGGCCAGGCACAGCGTGTAGCCATTGCGCGTGCCCTGGTGCTGAAACCGCAAGTGTTGATCTGTGATGAGGCGGTCGCGGCGCTTGACGGCAGCGTACAGAATGAAATTCTGCAGCTGTTGCTGACGGAACAGGAGCGCTCCGCGCTTGCAGTGGTTTTCATTACGCATGACCTGGCCGTCGTCCGGCAGATCAGCCATCGTGTGCTTGTGATGTACCTCGGCAAGCTGTGTGAACTGGCGGACAACAAAACCTTGTTTAGTCGACCACGACATCCCTACACGAAGGCGTTGCTGAGTGCCGTGCCGGTGCCGGACCCGCAGGCAAGTCCGGCTGAGGTCAGGCTTGCCGGGGAGGTCGCCTCAATGATCAGTCCGCCGTCCGGATGCCCGTTTCATCCGCGCTGCGAGCATGCAATTGCCGTGTGCGCGGAGCAAATGCCGGAGATTGTGCGCAGCGAGGGTGGTAGTGCCGCCTGTCACCGGGCGACTGAACTCGACCTGAGTTATTAGTTAAGGATTCGCGGCTGGAAGCCGCTCCCACAACCCCCTTTAGATCATTCGACGCAGTCACCGCACACCAACCGCTCGAAACCCGTGCTGCCGTCTGGAAACGGGTTGTCAGTCCGGTGCATGAGACTGTGGCCCGCAGGGATGCGGGCCCCAAGCCTACAGGGACGTACTTGCGGCGTGTCTCATGGGCCGGACTGGCCACCCGCGTCACCGCCGATTACATTCCCGGCATGGGAACCGGCATGGGGGCGCCGTTAACATTCAGCAATCCCTGTGCATATTCGGCGTCCATGACGTAGTCGTCGCCATCGCGAACAAGCACACCCATGGCGACCAGCGAACCCGCTTCCGGATTCATCATCTGTATGAATTCGTAAAGTGGCGCCGGCATTCTCATATCGATCTTCGCTGTCATTGCAAGCAAAACAGCAGGCCAGGAAAATGCTTCGTCGTCGTCCAGTGTCGCAAAAGTCAGATCGACAACCGTTTCCAGCGTGCCCTGAGGAAGGGTGATGTCGAACTGATCGAAGCGGATCATGCCACCCGCAGCTATCAATTCCTGCATGTCGCCTTCAATTTCCGGATAGAGCATTTGCAATGCCAGGTCAGGATTATCGGACGCCTGCGCTTCCTTGAATGCTTCGGTTATGACGCTTAGCGGGGCTGCATCGAAACGCTCAATTGTCAGCTCGGTCGTGAGATCCATTTCCCCGAAATTTGGAATGGTTATGGCGTCGATGGAAAACTCCGAATGCGCATTCATGCGTTGGTTGCGAATGCTGTTTTCCGCGTTGAGGAAAACGGTTCCAATGCCGAACGGCGAAACCATGCTTTCAACCTGCAATCCGTCAATTTCTACCTCCGCGCGGCCAACATTAATACCGTACTCACTGCGCACCTGGTCTACGTCGACCGTCATGGCGCCAAAAACGACCTTCTCACCCACTTGCGAAATAGAGAATGATTGCGTGTTGCCTGCAACACTGATTGCACCGCTCGATGTGTCGGTCGAAAATGTCAGGTCCGCGCCCTGCCAGTCTGCATCCCACGCGTTGCCATCGAATGATCCTGGCTCGAGCAGGAATCGCGATTCGCTGGCGCCGGACAGACCAAAGTTGGTGTGAAGGACGCCCGGCAGCGCAACCGGTTCACCACTACCGTCGTCGAGCTCAAATGTAGAACGGGTGCTGGCTAATCCTGGCGCCAAAGTCCCTGAATCGCGCGCCAGCGATGAAATTGGCAGCAAGCCGTGATCAATACGTGTATCGATAAGCAATGCCGGCAGGTCAGCGTTTCCGGTTTCAGCGGTATATAGTTCACGCGCTTCGCGCAGTGCGCCGCCTTCGAAGACGATTCGATAGTGACCTTCCGAGCTAAACCAGCCACGATCAAAGCGCTCAGTAGTTACGCTTACAGTGGGATTTTCATCGTCGGCCCAGTTGATGCTTTCTTCGATATTTTTTTCCGCCAGGCGACCAACGATTCCAGGCGACACGAGCACGATCACGGCGAGCGCAATCAGCAGAACAACGATCCAGCGCTTCACGACACTACCTCTAAGCAACGAACAGGAATGCGGATGCTAGCATGCAGGTAACAAAAGTCGTTGCCGCATCTGGCAAATAGCATCTACTCTCACTACCATAGCGGCCTCAACAGCAACGTGGCATTTGCCCCGATCAAACGCGCAGTCGAAAACATGCAGTCGAACAGAAAAGTGAAATCCAGGACATACCGAATATTCGTTGCAGCCCTGCTGCTGAGCTCAGGCGTATTCCCCGCCTTGCCGGCGCAGGCGGCAGGCGACGCCGAACAGGGTGAGCGGCTGGGCTATACCTGCATGGGATGCCACGGCATAGAGGGATATCGCAACGCCTATCCGTCGTTTCGTGTGCCAAGGCTTGCCGGGCAGGGCACGCCATACCTTGAATCGGCATTGCAGGCGTACCGTGAAGGCGCCCGCCCCCATCCGACCATGCAGGCGCAAGCGAGCTCGATGAGCGATGAGGACATCGACAACCTGGTGGCCTGGCTTGGCAGCAATGAAGCGGTGCGTGACACGATGACAACCGAGTCCGCTGCGACCGTGCAGGCTGCTGCTGCCTGTGTCGCGTGTCATGGTGCTGAGGGCGAGGGCGTCATTCCGCAGCCGCCGACTTTGGCCGGTCAACACGTCGACTATCTTGAATACGCGCTAAATCAATACAGAGACGGCACTCGCGGCGGCACGGTCATGAGCGCATTCGTGGCTAGCCTGAGCGATGCTGATATCGCGACGCTGGCCAGCTACTACGCTTCCCAGGATGGCCTGCAGACGCTGCAGGAATAACGCTGCAAGCAAAAACAACGAGAACAGAATGCCGCAGGCGGTTTCCCACAGGACGGAGCTTGGCGATGGCATCACCGCCATCGATACAGATCATCTGCGGCCGCTTTTTGACGCCAGCCACCTGATACGCGAAAACGGTCGCGCGGCATTCGTCGACACAGGCGCAAACTCCAGCGTGCCGTTGTTACTGGATGCGTTGCAGCGCTGTGATGTCGATGTTGCCGACGTCGACTACGTTTTTCTGACCCACGTACACCTGGATCATGCGGGAGGCGCCGGCCTGTTGATGCAGGCACTGCCAAACGCTAAAGCTGTTCTGCATCCGCGCGGCGCGCCGCACATGATTGATCCCGGCAAGCTGATCAAAGGCGCCCAGGCTGTGTATGGCCAGGAGGCGTACACAGAGATGTATGGCGATATCCGGCCGATACCCGGCGATCGCGTAATCGTGGTAGATGATGAGCAGGAGCTCCAGCTTGCCGGCAGGAGTTTTCGCTGCCTCTATACTGAGGGGCATGCCCGACATCATTATTGTCTTGCGGACCCCGCTTCAGAGGGTATTTTCACCGGCGACAGTTTCGGCCTGTCCTATCGCGAGCTGGACACCGCAAATGGTGAATTCATCTACCCGACCACCACGCCAGTGCATTTTGATCCGCCGGAGGCGCACAAAGCCATTGACCGCGTAATGCAACAACAACCGCGGCAACTTTTTCTGACTCATTATAGTCGCGTGACAGAATTGCCCCGGCTTGCCGAAGACATGCACAGGCGAATTGACGATTTTGTTGAAATTGCAGAACGTCATGCAAACGATGAAAACCGAACCGCCGCAATGCATGCGAGTATGTTTGCCTATTTCATGAGCGAGTTGAGAATTCACGGGTTTGACGGCGATAATAATCGCGCGCACGCAATTCTTGATCTCGACATCGGACTGAATACGATGGGGCTGGAGTTTTGGATCGATCATCGCTAGATGACAAGGGCTAAATCTAAGTTAAAGGAAACCAATGGACAGCTTTCGCGCATTTCGTATTGACCAGCTCGACGACAAGATTGTTGCCGGATTCACCACGCTCGGAATTGATGACCTCACTGACGGGGAAGTCGTCGTAAAAGTGAGTCACTCAACTATCAATTATAAAGACGCGCTGGCAGCGACAGGCGCCGGCCGCATTTTGCGCACCTTTCCACTCGTCGGTGGCATTGATCTGGCGGGTAATGTCGTTAGTTCCAGCGACGATCGATTTTCGCCTGGCGATGCCGTCCTGGTTAACGGTTGCGGGCTCAGCGAAACTCAGGATGGCGGCTATGCGGAATTCGCGCGGGTTAAAGCCGATTCGCTGGTAGCGATTCCGGACGGGCTTGATGCAGCAACAGCAATGCAGCTGGGCACAGCAGGCTATACCGCCGCGCTGGCCATCCATCGAATGGAGCAAAACAGCCAGTTGCCGGAAAACGGGCCGATTGTCGTCACCGGGGCGACCGGCGGTGTCGGCAGCATCGCTGTGGACATGCTGGATGCGCGCGGCTATGAGGTCGTAGCGGTTACCGGCAAAGCTGATCAGGCCGATTATCTTAAAAGTATCGGCGCAAGCCGGGTTCTGCTTACGAGCGACATTGATTTTGGCAAACGGCCGATGGAAAAGGCGCAGTGGGCCGGTGCAATCGACAACCTGGGGGGCGATTACCTCACCTGGCTGACAAGAACGGCTATGTACGGCGGCAATATCGCGAGCATTGGTCTTGCGGCCAGCCACGAGCTGAATACGACGGTGCTGCCGTTTATTCTTCGCGCGGTATGTCTGCTGGGCATCAACTCGGTTGAAACGCCCGCGTTTTTGCGTCACCAGGTATGGCAGAGGATTGCTGGCGACCTGCAGCCGCGGCACCTCGACAGAATCGCGGCAACAAATATCGACTTTGAGGACCTGCCGGGGGCGTTCCAGGCGTTTATCGATGGCGCTGTAACGGGGCGAATTGTCGTCAAAATCGGCTAAAAACCAGCAAAAAGGTGGTTTTGGGCGCGTTTTTATCCTCAACAGACCCAATTTCTCCCGTTTTAGCCATTTGGGAAACCGGTGTCGCGTAGTTTAATATCACGCCAGAATTTTAAGCAGGATTAAAATTTCTGCCCTGTTTCCGGCGCGAGCCGGCTAAGGTAAAAGAAACTATGAGCGCAGGCGCCAAATTCTGGCAAGCACTGGACGAAGAAAAGCCGTTGCAGGTCGTCGGCGCGATCAATGCTTATGCAGCCTTGCTTGCCGGGAAAGCGGGTTTTCGTGCCATATACCTGTCGGGTGCTGGCGTGGCCAATGCCTCTTTCGGCCTTCCTGATCTTGCCATGACCACGTTGAGCGATGTCTGCGAAGACATTCGTCGCATCAGCTACGTGACCGACCTGCCATTGCTGGTCGATGCTGACACCGGTTGGGGCGGCGCATTCATGATCAGTCGCACGGTCAGGGAAATGGCTCGCGCCGGCGCAGCGGCTTGCCACATCGAAGACCAGGTGAGTGTCAAACGCTGCGGCCATCGGCCCGGCAAGGCGCTGGTTGCAAGCGCGGAAATGCAGGATCGTATCAAGGCGGCCGTCGATGGTCGTACGGATCACAAGTTCACCATTATGGCGCGCACAGATGCGCACGCCGTCGAAGGGCAGCAGGCAGCGCTTGATCGTGCGGCGGCCTACGTCGAAGCAGGCGCCGACATGATTTTTGCCGAGGCGCTGACGACACTTGATGAATACCGGCAGTTCACTTCTGTCATCAAGGTACCCGTTCTCGCCAATGTCACGGAGTTCGGCAAAACGCCGTTGTTCACGACTGACGAACTGGCCAGTGCCGGCGTGCGGCTGGCCCTGTATCCGCTTTCGGCTTATCGCGCGATGGCGAAAGCGGCGGAGGATGTTTACCGCATATTGCGTCAGGACGGTACGCAGAAAGCGGCCATCGATAAAATGCAGACACGTATGGAGTTGTACGACGTATTGGGTTACCAGGAATATGAAGAAAAGCTTGACCAGCTATTCCAGGAAAAAGGCCTTACAAAGAATACTGACTAACGCTCAGCGAAAAGTTGGAGAGAGGAATGACAACGAAGAAAAAAACCGGTGGACTGGCAGGCGTGTCCGCGGGCGCGACGGCGCTTTGTACGGTTGGCAAGGAGGGTGCCGGGTTAACCTACCGCGGCTATGACATCTATGACCTGTCCGACAACGCGAGCTTTGAAGAGGTTGCACACCTGTTGATGCACGGGCACTTGCCCAACCAGGCAGAACTGGACGCCTATATCGAAAGAATCAAATCGTTACGGGGTTTGCCGGACCAGGTGCGCAAGGTACTGGAAATTATTCCGCCGGACAGCCACCCGATGGACGTGTTGAGAAGTGGCGTGTCCATTCTCGGCAACGTTGAACCTGAAGGTGATTTTTCCAACCAGGGCGCCATTGCAGACAGGCTGCTGGCGTGCCTGCCATCGATGCTGCTCTACTGGCACCATTTTCATACCGATGGTGTGCGCATAAATACGCAAACCGACGACGACAGTGTCGCCGGACATTTTCTGCACATGTTGCACGGTCAGGTACCCAACGAACTACACCGCAGAACGCTCGACACAACGCTGATTCTGTACGCGGAACATGAATTCAATGCATCGACTTTCGCAGCGCGCGTAATTACCGGAACGTTGTCTGATATGCACTCGGCAGTTGTCGGCGCTATCGGTGCATTGCGTGGTCCACTGCATGGTGGCGCGAATGAAGCTGCTATGGAGTTGATCCAGAAGTTTAGCTCGCCCGGGGAAGCAACGGCCGGCGTGCATGGGATGCTGGAACGCAAAGAAAAGATTATGGGCTTCGGCCACCGCGTGTATACAACGTCGGACCCGCGCAATGCAGTCAACAAAAAAATGTCGAAGGTGCTTGCTGATGAATTCGGTGATACACATCTCTATGACGTATCGGAAGCCGTCGAGAAAGTGATGTGGGACGAGAAGAAACTGTTTGCCAATGCAGATTTCTTTGCCGCAAGCGTATATCACTTCATGGGTATACCGACGTATCTGTTTACGCCGATATTTGTTTGCTCACGGATCAGCGGTTGGGCGGCTCATGTTATGGAGCAGCGCTCCGACAACAAACTCATACGCCCGGCTGCCGATTACATTGGTCCGGGCCTGCAAACTTTCGTTCCTATCCAAGAAAGAGCGTAGTAGGCGAAAAAACTTAGTCGGCGAACGAAACTAATTGGCGGAAAGCCTAGGAAATAAACAATGTCCGGACACGATATCCGCTCGGCCACGCGGCCCGAGCCTGACCAGGTGCTCGTCGATATTGCTGACTATGTTTGCGATGCGCAGATCGACAGCGAGATTGCGTTTGAAACAGCGCACTACTGTCTTATGGATACGCTGGCCTGTGGCTTTCAGGCGCTCGACTACCCGGCCTGCACCAAATTGCTGGGCCCGGTTGTGCCAGGGGCGACCCTGCCCGGCGGTTCCCGCGTGCCGGGCACCTCCTATGAACTCGACCCGGTGCTTGGAGCCTTCAATATTGGCGCGTTGATTCGCTGGCTTGACTTCAATGACACCTGGCTGGCGGCGGAGTGGGGCCATCCGTCTGACAATCTCGGCGGTATTCTTGCGACTGCGGACTATCTCAGCCGTTTGGCGCGCGCCGAGGGCAAAGAGCCGCTGAGAATGCGCGACGTGCTGCTGGCAATGATTAAGGCGCATGAGATACAGGGTGTTCTGGCGCTCGAAAACAGTTACAACCGGGTTGGTCTGGATCATGTCCTGCTGGTGCGCGTGGCCACTGCTGCTGTCGTGACTCGCATGCTCGGCGGTGACCGGGAAAAAGTTATCAATGCTGTTTCGCATGCCTGGATTGACGGTTGCTCACTACGCACTTATCGACATGCGCCAAATACAGGTTCGCGAAAAAGCTGGGCAGCCGGCGACGCAACAAGCCGCGGTGTTCGCCTTGCACTCATCGCGATGACCGGTGAGATGGGTTATCCATCGGCTTTGAGCGCGAAGACCTGGGGGTATTACGACGTTCTCTTCAATGGTAACGAGTTCGCCTTTACACAGGGTTACGCAAGCTATGTGATGGAGAATATTCTGTTCAAGATCTCCTATCCCGCGGAATTTCATGCGCAGACTGCCGTGGAGGCTGCCATGTCGCTGCATCCACAAGTAAGGGACCGACTTGATGAGATTGAAAAAATTGTGCTCGAAACGCAGGAGCCCGGGGTGCGCATTATTGATAAGACAGGACCGCTCGATAATCCGGCCGACCGCGATCATTGCATTCAGTATATGGTCGCCGTGCCGTTAATTTTTGGTCGGCTGACAGCAGCAGATTACGAAAATGATGTGGCGAATGACCCGCGAATCGACGAACTGCGAAGCAAAATGCAGGTCGAGGAGAACAAAGGCTTCACCAAAGACTATTTCGCTGCAGAAAAACGCTATATTGGTAACGCAATACAGGTTTTCTTCAAAGATGGCAGCACAACAGAGAGAATGGCGGTCGACTATCCGATCGGGCACCGACGCCGCCGCGAGGAGGGAATTCCTGTGTTAAAGAAAAAATTTACAGACAGCGTCTCCGGCAAACTCAGCAAGGGTCCCTGGCAAAAACTGGATGCGCTTGCGGCCGATCACGAAAAACTTGCGGCAACAGCCGTAGATGACTTTATGGCATTGCTGGTGACCTGACACGAACAAGAAAGCGGGGAGCATCATGTTTAGACGCAGCAAGTCCTTAACCCTTCTTTTCGTCACTGTTGCAGCCGGCTCGTTGCTGGCGGCAGACATTCAGCGCATCGAAGCGAACAACGGCAACCTGATCATGGAAGACATTCCACCGATCCCGGCCGGGATTGTCGAAGGGTTGAACCGATTTCAGAATGTACGCTCGGCAAGCTTTCGCGACTGGACCGCGGATGGATCCGGCATGTATGTATCGACGCGTTTCGGTGATGTCAGCCAGATTCACCGCGTCGACAGAGCGGGCGGTGCACGCCAGCAAATCACCTTTTACAATGAGCCTGTCGGCGGAGTTTCAAGGCAGCCTGGCGGCTCCAAAGTCATATTCACGCGTGACGCAGGCGGCAGCGAATTCACACAAATCTTCCAGCTTGATCCTGTTGACGGAGTAACCACGATGGTGACGGACGGCGAGTCGCGTAAGGAAAATCGCGACATCTACCAGCAGGCGACTGTACTGTTTTTGCAGGAACACCTGACAGGCTCCGACTGAGTTATGGTTCCTGTGTGAACCAGGAGCAAATTGGCGCATCTATAGCAGCGGGCGCCGCCCGCATGCAGCAGGAGCTCCCCGCGGCGACGGCGGGGAAGCTCGCGCACTTGCTGACGGAACTGGCGCGCTGGGGACAGCGCGTCAATCTCACCGCAATTCTTGAACCTGATGAAATGATTAGCGCGCATGTGCTGGACAGCCTGTCGGTGCGGCCGTTGCTGGAAGGCACACAGGTAGTCGATGTTGGGACCGGGGCTGGCTTTCCGGGGCTGCCGCTGGCGATCGCAGAGCCGCAGCTGACGTTCACGCTACTCGACAGCAACGGCAAAAAGATCAGTTTTGTCAGGCACATAATCGCCGAGCTTGGTATTTCGAACGTTGTCGCCGTGAAGTCGCGCGCAGAGGACTATGCACCCGGCGATCGCTTTGATACCGTGATCGCCCGAGCGCTGACATCGGCATCCGGCCTGCTGCAAATGGCAGGCCACCTGGTGAGAGAGGACGGTGTGCTGCTGGCGCTCAAGGGTAAACACCCGGCCGCAGAGCTGGAAGCCATAAGCAATGTTCCCGAATGGGACTACACTGTAAATAAACTACAGGTGCCAGGACTGGAGGCGCATGCACGGCATGTTGTCAGTCTGCGCCGCAACGGATCTATTGATACATGACGCGCATAATTGCTATTGCAAACCAAAAAGGCGGTGTAGGGAAGACCACCACCTGCGTCAACCTGGCCGCGTCGCTGGCAGCGACGCAGCGCAGGGTCTTGCTAATCGACATGGATCCGCAAGGCAACGCGACCATGGGTTGCGGCATCGACAAGATGGAGCTTGAAAACAGCGCGTGCGACGTTTTGTTGGGTGACGCAACGGCCGCCGATACGATTGTGTCGGCACCGGAAGGCGGTTTTGCTGTATTACCCGGTAATGAAGAACTGACGCTCGCGGAGGTGCGGCTGTTGCAGGAAATCGGCCGTGAAATGCGACTGCGAAAAGCGTTGGCGCCAGTAAAAGGGCTTTATGATTTTATCCTTATCGACTGCCCTCCATCCATCAATATGCTGACTATCAACGCGCTGACCGCGGCGGACGGTGTGTTAATCCCGATGCAGTGTGAGTACTACGCACTCGAGGGATTAAGCTCGTTGCTAAACACTATCGAGCAGGTTCGCGATTCAGTAAACCCGGATCTGGAAGTATTCGGCCTGCTGCGAACCATGGTTGATCCAAGGATCAATCTATCCAATGAAGTATCGGACCAACTGATCGCGCATTTCGACGACAAGGTATTTCGCACCGTGGTGCCGAGAAATGTGCGCCTGGCGGAAGCGCCGAGTTTTGGGCGTCCGGTGCTTTATCATGACAAAGGATCGAGAGGTGCGCTGGCTTACCTGGCATTGGCCGGCGAAGTGTTGCGTCGCGAGGATGAGCGCGTAGCGGTCCGTCACTAAAACGCATTAGAGAAAGCAAGCATGACGAAAAAGAAAAGACTCGGTCGCGGCCTCGATGCGCTGTTAAGCAAACCGGTTGGTGAGACGCCGGCCGTCACCGGGCACGACGTGGACACGCTGCAGAAAATTCCACTCGAGTTACTGCAACGCGGGCAGTATCAGCCGCGCGTCGATATGCGTCAGGACACACTCGAAGACCTGGCCAAATCAATCAAATCACAAGGCGTTGTGCAACCGATCGTTGCCCGACCATTGCGCAAGAACGGCAAGTCGCAAAAATATGAAATCGTAGCGGGTGAAAG
>JBLHLN010000014.1:0-17020 GCA_047620565.1 Woeseiaceae bacterium | reverse complement strand
CTGCGCCTTTTAGCCGATTTACCGCCAGTGCAGGATCGTTTTCATAAAGAGACAACTGCAACAAGTCGGCAGAATCCTGTAGCGCCCACTCCAGCCGGCCCAGCACCTGCAGACGTTCGGACAACATTTGCTCTGCGGGCAGGAGATAGAGAACGTCCTCTGCAGCGTATTCCATGAATGCATCGGGCAACGGGCGTCTTGACCAGTCCGCACGGGTGTGCGTTTTCGCAAGCTCGACGTCAAACAATTCAGCAACCAGGTTTGCGTACCCGATCTGCGGTTGGTAGCCGAGCAGAGCAGCCGCGATTTGTGTATCAAAGAGTTTTGCTGGCATCTGTGCCGAGGATTGGTACAGGACTTCGATGTCCTGGCGGCCAGAATGCAACACCCAGGAGAAATTCATCAGCGCATTCCAGAATTCGCCGGCCGCACCAGCTTCCGGGGAACCGAGTTCCATGGGGTCGACGCAATAAATTTGCTCTGATGTGGACAACTGAATCAGGCACAGGCGTGAAAAGAAGGTTTTCTCGCGTATAAATTCGGTGTCGAGACCAACACATTCCTGACCTTGCAGATCTTTGCAGAGGTCGTTGTCGGTGCTCAGGTCGACGAATTGGAAATCGGGCATATGCGGACTTTTCGTGAGAAGATGTCGATTGGATTTTGCGCTATTGTGACAGAACACTGCAGCTTCTTCTCAGAACATTCTTTGACATTATCAGGCTGCGTAAAGGGCCTGAAGACCTTCCTGACGCCTCGCTCATCCTGGTGCTGTCATTCGGCTTGCTCCTGTTTGCTACATTCTGTTCTACCGTCCTGATCAATCCAGGCGTCGGCGACAGCGTAGTGTTGTCATTTGTGACAAGTCTGCTGGGATACGTTTTTTACAGCTTCGTTCTGACCGTAACCGGATTCGCGCGACGCTTTGTGCAGACTATTTCCGCAATCATGGCCTGCGGTTCTTTGTTGACGGTGCTCATGGTATTTGCGTATGTCATGCTGGCCCCTTTCCTGGGCGCCAGTATTGCGTCCATCGTTGCCACGCTTATCCTTTTCTGGTCTGTGCCGGTAAAAGGCCATATCATCGCGCGGGCGATTGAACGGCACTGGTACCTTGGCATCGTCATATCAATGTCGATATTCGTTATGCAGTTCGGCATATATTCTGCACTGACAGGACAAGACTAAGCACGCATCATGCACATACATATTCTCGGAATCTGCGGCACATTCATGGGCGGCGTCGCCGCCCTGGCGAAGTCGGCGGGACACCGCGTAACCGGCAGTGATGCGAATGTCTACCCGCCAATGAGTACGCAGTTAAGGAGCCTCGGCATTGATATCGTCGAGGGCTGGGACCCGCAGCAACTTGAACCGGTGCCTGACTACGTTGTGGTCGGCAATGCCATGAGTCGCGGCAACCCGGTGGTCGAGGCGATGCTTGATCGCAGGATTGCATATTGCTCAGGACCGCAGTGGCTCTCCGAACACGTGCTGCATCAGCGCCACGTAATGGCAGTCACCGGGACACACGGGAAAACTACGACGGCCAGTATGCTGGCGTGGATCCTGCACGATGCAGGAATGTCGCCCGGCTTCCTCATCGGTGGCGTCGCTGCAAATTTCGAAGTAACGGCAAGCTTTGGAGAGTCCGAATACTTCGTCGTAGAAGCCGATGAATATGACACCGCATTTTTCGACAAGCGCGCTAAATTTGTGCACTACCGACCGCAGACGCTGGTGATAAACAATCTCGAATTCGACCATGCGGATATTTACGATGATCTCGATGACATTTATTGGCAATTCCATCAATTGATGCGCACGGTACCGTCGAATGGCCGCGTAATTATCAATGGCGATGATCAGAATATTGGCAATATCATTGATCAGGGTTGTTGGACGCCTGTCGAACGATTCGGTCTCAGCGAAGATAAAGACTGGTACGCAAGCTTTACCGATAGTGGCGAGCGACGAGTCAGTATTTCGCGCAGAGCGGGGGGTGCTGCAGAGTCCGCCTGGAAACTTGGTGGCACATACAACCTTGAAAACGCGCTGGCGGCGGTTGCCGCGGCCGCGTCGGCAGGTATTACGGTCGCACAGGCGGTGAACTCACTATCGCGCTTTGACGGCGTCAAGCGACGCATGGAAAGGACAGCGACTGTTTCTGAAATCGCGATATACGACGACTTTGCACACCACCCGACGGCAATCCGGCGCACGATCGCGGGACTGAAAAAGCGATTTCCTGGTCAGCGAATTGTGATTGCGCTTGAGCCGCGCTCCAATACCATGAAAATGGGCGTACACAAAAATACGCTGGCGGCGTCATTGAGCGAGGCAGACCTGGTTTTTATTTACCGTCCGGGCGAAATGAATGACGAGTTTGATGCGAGTATTGGTACGCTTGGGAAAAAGCTCCGCATCTGTGCAGAATATGACGAATTGGTAGCAGGGCTGGAACAAAGCTTGCTGGCGGGCGACCAACTCGTGTTTATGAGCAATGGGGGCTTCGGTGCGGCACGCCAGAAACTCACTATGGCACTGCAAAACAAGAGACTGTCCTAGAAACCCGGCATCCCATTCCGCAAATAGCTATCTATACTAATAGATATGCAAGTTCCTCTTTTCCCATTGCGCACCGTTCTCTATCCGGGTGGACCATTACCGCTGCGGATCTTCGAGCCGCGTTACATCGATATGGTCAGCAAGTGTCTGAAAAAAGACTGTCAGTTTGGTGTACTGCTGATTCGTGAAGGTAACGAAGCAGGCGCGGCATCAACATACAACATAGGTACGCTGGCGAGAATTACCGACTGGTATCAGGGTAGCGACGGGTTGCTCGGCATCACTGCTGTAGGCGAACAACGATTTCGCCTGATGTCGAGTGTTCGTGAAAACGACGGCCTGAACATCGGCACCATCGAATTGCTGCCGACCAAGATTGGCCCGGTGTTGCCGGAGGAATACAAACCATTGGCGAATATTCTGTCAGGCGTGCTGGGCGACCTGGGGCGTCTCTACGAAACGCTGGAAAAAAACTATGATGACGCAGGCTGGGTCGGATATCGTTTTGCGGAAATCCTGCCAATTACGCCCGAACAAAAGCAGTCCTGCCTGGAGGCCGACGACCCGGTTACCCGGCTTGAAATGATGCGCGACGTACTGGATTCTGTTCGCGGCCCTGAAATAATCAGCTAAAGCAATCGCAAAACCGCCGCCGCTGCATCAAGAGTCTTATCAATCTCACTATCGCCGTGGGCAATGGATACAAAGCCGGCTTCGAACGCTGAAGGGGCCAGGTAAATGTCGCGTTCCAGCATGCCATGAAAGAATTTGCGGAAGCGATCAATGTCTGCAGCCATGACCTGCTCGAATCGTCTGACCGGGCCGTCGGCAGTAAATACAAAGCCGAACATACCGCCCTGATGTTCTACGGCCATGTCGATGCCTGCGCTGGTCGCTGCACTTTGCAATCCTTCAGCAAGATGCGCAGTCGTTGCTCCCAGTCGCTCATAGAAATCCGGCTCTTCCAATTGCTCAAGCGTGGCAATGCCAGCCGCCATGGCCAGCGGATTTCCGGATAACGTGCCGGCCTGGTAGACGGGACCGTCCGGAGCGATGCTGGACATGATATCGGCGCGACCGCCGAAGGCGGCCGCCGGAAGTCCGCCGCCGATGATTTTGCCGATTGTGGTCAGATCGGGATGGATACCGAACAGTTCCTGTGCACCGCCACGCGCTACGCGAAAACCCGTCATTACCTCATCAAATATGAGGAGTGCTCCTGCCGAACTGCATTGCTCCTGCAAGGTCTGCAGGAACCCATCAACTGGTGGGACCATGTTCATGTTGCCGGCAATCGGCTCAACGATTACACAGGCAATCTGTTCACCCGTAGAGGCAAATACCTGCTCAATGGAGGCGAGATCGTTGTAAGCCAACGTGATTGTATGGTCCGCGAGGCCTGCCGGAACGCCCGGTGAGCTCGGCACGCCGAGCGTCAAGGCACCGGAACCCGCTTTGATGAGGAGCGAGTCTGAATGACCGTGAT
This sequence comes from Woeseiaceae bacterium, assembly GCA_047620565.1. GTDB lineage: Bacteria > Pseudomonadota > Gammaproteobacteria > Steroidobacterales > Woeseiaceae > SZUA-117. Next base: position 12,966 of record JBLHLN010000014.1, on the reverse strand, counting down.
AACAGCCCTCGAACTTGATGATTTTGTCCCGACCTGTAAAGCCGCGTGCCAGGCGAATAGCACTCATCGTCGCTTCGGTGCCGGAATTCACCATGCGGACGCGTTCGATCGATGGCATGAACTCGCAGATTTTTGCAGCCAGGCTGGTTTCGACGACTGAGGGCGCGCCGAAACTCAACCCTCTGCCGGCAGCGTCCGCAACCGCAGCAACAACTGCCGGGTTAGCGTGGCCGAGAATCATCGGGCCCCACGAACCGACATAGTCAACCAGTCGACGATTATCTTCGGTTTCCATCCACGCGCCGTTCGCGCTGCGAATGAATAGTGGTTCACCGCCAACGCCGGCAAATGCTCTTACGGGAGAGTTGACGCCGCCCGCAATGTATTTTTTCGCTTCAGAAAAGTCGCTCATTTAAAATTCCCTGGCAGTCAAATTCGCATGCTACAGAAGCGAACCGTCGCCCGAAACCCTCTGGCGCAACGAACATTCTTAATGCAAACTGTCATACCGGGCAGCCGAATTCGGTGGACGACCAGCATTATGAAAGCCTACATGTGTCTGATCTGTGGCTATGTCTACAATGAAGAAGAGGGCGACCCCGAGTTTGGCATCGCGCCTGGAACGCGTTGGAAAGATGTGCCACTGTCGTGGCGTTGTCCGGATTGCGGCGCAGGCAAAGAAGATTTTGAAATGGTGGAAATCTAGGCGTCGACTATTCAGCGTCAATGGTAGAGATCAGCTCCTGCATTTGCCTGACTTCGAAGCCTTGCTTCGTCAATAATTCAGGAACACCGTATTCCCCGATCAGATGCATAGCACCGACGACGATCAGGTAATCGCGATCGTGGGTGAGTAACTCTTCTATTTTTTCCGTCCACGCCAGGTTTCGATTCGTAACAATTATCTTGTTGAGTTCCGGAAAATTCTGCATTTCGGACAACATGTTTTCTTCGAGAAATGTAGTATCCCCGTTGTGCCAGGCGTCAATCAGCGTATCCATCATGCTGGCAATATCGGCACTGTCAGCGAGCGCCTGCATGAACATCTCGCGTTGCGCCTCGGCCGACAAATTGTCAAGAAAGTCGAGTTGCTGGCGGACGGATTCGAAACCGACGATTTCCTTGTTGTCGGATTTCGCCATCTCTGTCAGGTGAGTTTCAATACCGTAAAGTGGATTGAACCCGATTCGCAGCAACATGATGAGTTCCACCTGGATTGCGGCATACCAGGGCTCCGCCCGGTCGAGTAAATGCAAGGGAATTTTTGCCGCCGCTGCCAACGCTTCTGCTTCAGCATAAGTCGCCGGCCCGAGCACTTCGCGCAGTGATCCATTGCCGGGTATCAATCCCAATTCATTCGCCAGCATCTGGTCGGCAAGTGGATCGGCATCATCCATGTCCAACTCCATGTACAACGCCTCCGAATCACGGTAGGCAGCGTAAATTGCTGATGAGATCGGGTAATCCTTTTCCCGTAGCAGGTGAATTGAACCGAGCAGGAAGACGCGGTTTTCCTGACCTTCGACTTGCCACATTGATATGGGGTGATTGCCCGGATCGGCAAACAACGATGTCGTCGCAAGCAGGCACAGAAGTGCGCAGTGCAGCTTACATTGCAGACACGCGCGCATCATTTTTCCTAATCGGCTGATAGCCAGATCAATTCGGAGTCGACGGTACCGTCTGGTAGCAGGCTGATACGACGGTACGCCGGCGGTTTGTCGTCGAGTGTGAATGTCGGGCTGTCCGGTTTGAATTGTGTGCAGGTTGAAGGCGTGCCGATAATGCGTATGCCGTCGTGATCCTGGTCAAACTCCTGGTGAACGTGGCCGAACAGCGCGCCACGTACTTTGCCGGATGCGCCAATCATTTCCAGAAATTCCTCGCCATTCTGTAAACCAACCTGGTCAAGCCAGTCGCTGCCAACCGGAAGCGGAGGATGGTGCAGGCAAACCAGGACATGTGTGGCATTCGTGTCGTCTATCACCTGCTTGAGTCGTGACATTTCCTCATCGCTGACGTGCCCGCCAGCACCGCCGTCCAGGCAACTGTCAATGCCTGTAATTAGCCAATTGGCAATTTTCAATGAGTCGCAGTAATAGAATGGCGGCATTGAGACTGCGTCGAGCATCAATGGCCGGATGTCGTGATTGCCTGGTACGCAATGTACCGGCAGTCCCAGCGGCGTCATCAATTCGCAAAATCGTTCGTATGCCTCGGCAGAATCGTCCTGAATCACGTCGCCGGTCATTGCGACGATGTCCGCGGGCCAGTTTTCGGCCTCGATATGACGCAAAACACGAGACAGGGAAGTATGGGTTACCGTACCGCGCAGACTGGACTCCGCATCGGCGAACAAGTGTGGATCCGTTACATGCAGGACCCGAATAGGATCGGATGACGTTTGAATAGCGTTATGGCTCGCTGCAGTATCCGCAAATCGACGTAGTCGTACGCGTCGACACCGTTGCCGACACTATTGTCGATAATAGCCTGTTGCCTGATATCAGGCTAGCCGAACATAAATCAGCCGGCCTTCGCGCCCGAAGCCCGGCTGATTGTGACGATAAACGTCACGATGATTGCCGATCAGTAGCGGTAGTGTTCTGGCTTGTATGGTCCGTTTTTCTCGACGCCAATGTACTCGGCCTGTTCGTCAGTCAGCTCCGTAATCTTCGCGCCAATTCGATCCAGGTGTAATCGCGCTACTTTCTCGTCAAGATGTTTCGGCAGAACATACACCTCGTTAGCGTAATTTTCGCCATTCGCCCAGAGTTCGAGCTGGGCAAGAACCTGGTTGGTAAACGAACTCGACATGACAAAACTCGGATGCCCGGTTGCGCAACCGAGGTTCACCAGCCGGCCTTCAGCGAGCAGGATGATGCGTTTGCCATCCGGAAAAATTACGTGATCAACCTGCGGCTTGATGTTTTCCCACTCGAACTTTTTCAGGTAGGCAACATCGATTTCGTTATCGAAGTGACCGATGTTGCAGATGATCGCCTGATCTCTCATTCGTTCCATCTGCGGACCGGAAACAACATGATAGTTGCCAGTTGCAGTAACGACGATATCGACCTGATCGCAGACGTCATCGAATTCAACGACGCGATAACCTTCCATGGCGGCCTGTAACGCATTAATCGGATCAATTTCTGTTATCAGAACTGTCGCGCCGAGTCCGCGGAGTGATTGTGCGCAGCCTTTACCGACGTCTCCATAGCCGCAAACTATTGCGACCTTGCCTGCAATCATTACGTCGGTAGCTCGCTTGATACCGTCAACCAACGACTCGCGACAACCATAAAGATTATCGAATTTGGATTTTGTTACCGAGTCGTTAACGTTGAACGCCGGACATGCCAGCGAGCCGTCTTTTTGCATGTCGTATAGTCGCTTGACGCCGGTGGTTGTCTCTTCAGAAAGCCCTTTGATGTTTTCCATCAATTCAGGATACTTGTCGTGCAGGATCTGGGTCAGGTCGCCGCCATCATCGAGAATCATATTCGGCGTCCATCCATCCGGACCTTTAACCGTCTGCTCTACACACCACCAGTATTCGTCTTCCGTTTCGCCTTTCCACGCAAACACCGGTACGCCCGTCGCCGCAATCGCCGCCGCTGCGTGATCCTGCGTAGAAAAAATGTTGCATGACGACCAGCGAATTTCAGCGCCGAGATCAGCAAGTGTCTCGATAAGAACTGCAGTCTGAATAGTCATGTGCAGACAACCGGTCAATCGTACTCCGTCAAGCGGATTCTGACCCTCGTATTCCTTACGCAGGGCCATCAGGCCGGGCATTTCGGTTTCTGCAATTGCTATTTCCTTGCGACCCCAGTCGGCAAGAGAAATGTCCGCAACTTTGTAGTCCTGGCTTGCAATGGCAACGGCTTCGTTGCTCATATATATCTCCTCAAAAAAAAATTAAATCAGGCCGCGACTGAACCACGCAAAGCTTCCGCTTTGTCGGTGCGTTCCCAGCTAAAGTCAATATCTTCGCGTCCAAAGTGCCCATAGGCGGCGGTCGCTTTGTAAATAGGTCGCAACAAGTCGAGCATTTGTAAAATGCCGTAAGGTCGCAGGTCGAAATTCTCGCGGATCAGCACCGTCAGCTCTTCTTCACTGACTTTTCCTGTGCCAAATGTATGGACGCTGATCGAGGTCGGTTCGGCAACGCCGATCGCATAAGAAACCTGAATCTCGCAACGGTCGGCAAGCCCGGCCGCGACAATATTCTTCGCGACGTAACGGCAAGCGTATGCAGCTGAACGGTCAACTTTCGACGGATCCTTACCGGAAAACGCGCCGCCGCCGTGGCGTGCTGATCCACCATAGGTGTCGACGATAATCTTGCGGCCGGTCAGGCCACAGTCACCCATCGGCCCACCGATTTCAAAGCGACCGGTAGGGTTTATGTGATATTGCGTATCTTTGGTAATCCACTCCGCAGGCAGCACCGGCTTGATAATTTCTTCCATTACGCCTTCACGCAGCTCTTCAAGGCTGACATCCGCATGATGTTGGGTCGACAAGACCACGGCATCAATACCGACCGGTTTGTCATTCTCATACTGAAAAGTCACCTGGCTTTTGGCGTCCGGGCGTAACCACGATAATATGCCTGCCTTGCGGACTTCAGCCTGCCGTTTTACCAGGCGATGCGAAAATGTAATGGGTGCAGGCATCAATACATCAGTTTCGTTGACCGCGTAGCCAAACATAAGGCCCTGGTCACCTGCGCCCTGGTTCTCGGCGCTTTCCCGGTCGACACCCTGGGCAATGTCAGGTGATTGCTTGCCGAGCGCATTCAATACCGCGCACGATGCACCGTCGAAGCCCATTTCAGAATCGTTGTAACCAATATCCAGCACCGTTTGCCGCACCAGTTCCTCCAGTTCGACGTAGGCTTCTGTAGTTACTTCCCCGGCTACTATGACCATGCCGGTCTTGACCATGGTCTCTGCAGCAACGCGCGCGTTTTTGTCCTGCGCGATTATCGCGTCAAGAACTGCGTCGGAGATCTGGTCGGAAACTTTGTCAGGATGACCTTCGGAAACGGATTCCGAAGTAAACAGGTAGGAATTGCTCATGTTTTCGCTTGTCTGATTATCAAGTGGGGCGCAGATTGTACCCCAGTACGAGGCGATTTTTTTATCCTATTGCCGCAGACTGGTGGCACTACAGGTCTGCTGGCGGCAAATTTTCATGTGCCGGGCCCAGAATTTGCATCACTGACGATGGCGCTTGCGGCGCCCCTTATAAACAGGGAAAATGCGCGGCTTAACTGGCGCCCGCTGCCTCGATTACCCGCGAAATTTAACCATAAGACCCACAACGATAAGACCTGCAACGTCAACGTGTAATACAGGTCACAACAATCCAGAAAGGTCAACGAAGAATACATGTCACAACAATCCAGCCGTACTACATCCGCCGGAGCTCCGCTCAGGCGGGATCTGGCTAACGCAATCCGCGCACTCAGTATGGATGCCGTACAGGCAGCCAACTCGGGACATCCCGGCATGCCAATGGGCATGGCGGACCTGGCCGAAGTGCTGTGGAATGACTATCTTAAACATAATCCCGGCAATCCTTTGTGGGCGGACCGGGATCGCTTTGTGCTCTCTAACGGGCACGGCTCAATGCTGCTTTATAGCTTGCTGCACCTGAGCGGCTATCCGTTGACCATGGATGAGTTGCGTAACTTTCGCCAGTTCGGTTACAGAACGGCGGGGCATCCGGAACGCGAGCCCGAACTTGGCATTGAAACAACCACCGGGCCATTGGGACAGGGCGTTACAAATGCTGTTGGCATGGCGCTAAGCGAGAAAATGCTCGCGGCCACCTTCAATCGTGGGGCTTTCAATGTCGTCGACCATCGCACCTGGGTTTTCCTCGGCGACGGCTGCCTCATGGAAGGCATTTCGCACGAGGCTTGTTCTCTGGCCGGTACGCTGAAGCTCGGCAAACTAATATGCCTGTATGACGACAACGGTATCTCCATCGATGGTGAGACCGACGCGTGGTTTACAGACGATACTGCGAAACGTTTTGAGTCTTACAACTGGCAGGTGGTGCGCGACGTGGACGGCCACGATAGCGGTGCGATTTCGGCGGCCATAGAAGAGGCGATCGGCGACACACAACGACCCACTTTGATCTGCTGCAAGACAGTTATTGGCTTCGGTTCACCGAATAAGCAGGGTACCGCGAGTACTCATGGCGCACCGCTGGGCGACGACGAAATCGCTGCGAGTCGCGCGGAATTGGGCTGGAATTATCCGCCATTCGAAATTCCTGAAGACATCGCATCTGCGTGGAACGCGACCGGGAGCGGGGCGGCTTATGAACAAGCCTGGAACGAAATGTATGCGCAATACGCAACAGCGCACCCTGAACTTGCGGCGGAATTCGAACGACGCATGGCTGGCGATTTGCCGGCAGACTGGGACAAATTCGCTGATGCCGCAATTACGGCGATAAACGCGGATGCGGCAGATATGGCAACGCGCAAAGCGTCGCTCGTCGCATTGAATGCGCTGGCGCCAGTTCTGCCGGAAATGGCGGGTGGCTCGGCCGACCTTACCGGTTCAAATCTGACCAAACACAATGGTTCAAGTGTCATTAGCGGAGACGACGCGTCCGGCAACTACATCTATTTTGGTGTACGTGAATTTGGCATGTCAGCAATGTGTAATGGCATGGCGTTGCACGGAGGTGTCTTGCCATATTCGGGCACCTTCCTGACGTTTTCGGATTACGCACGAAACGCGCTGCGCATGGCTGCGTTGATGAAGCTACAAAACATTTTCGTCTACACACACGATTCCATAGGACTGGGTGAAGATGGTCCTACTCACCAGCCGATCGAACACACCGCAAGTTTGCGAATTATGCCGAACATGCGCGTTTGGCGACCGTGCGACACCGTTGAAACGGCGGTTGCGTGGCGGGATGCAATCGAACGTCGCGATGGACCAACCAGCCTGATCCTGACCCGGCAGGGGCTGCCGCACCAGGGGCGTGACGACGAACAAATTGCAGCGATTCGGAGTGGTGGTTACATATTGCGCGATACTGATGACTCCGGTGGAACGCCTGACATTATTTTTATAGCCACTGGCTCCGAAGTCGCACTGGCGATGGCGGCGGCGGAAGAATTAGCAGCTGAAAGTGTCAAAGTACGTGTCGTTTCAATGCCGTGTACCGACCTATACGATCAGCAGCCTGATGACTATAAAGAATCTGTCTTACCCGCAGCCGTAAGTGCGCGAGTAGCAATAGAGGCCGGCGTCACGCATTGCTGGTGGCGCTATGTCGGACCATCCGGCCGGGTCATTGGAATCGATCGGTTTGGCGAATCTGCGCCGGCTGATGAACTGTTTAAATATTTTGGCTTCTCGGTGGAAAATGTACTGAATGTGGCCAGGGAAACGCAGACAAACTAACTATCGGCAATTGCCGGACGAACAGAGCAGGAGAGAAGGAATGACTATTAAGGTCGGCATCAATGGATACGGGCGCATCGGTCGCAATGTTTTACGAGCACTTTACGAAGGCGACAAACGTTCAGAAATAGAAATAGTTGCCGTCAATGATCTTGGTGATGCAAATACAAACGCTCTGCTAACGCGACGCGATACAGCCCATGGACGATTCCCGGGCACGGTGACTGTCGACGGCGACTACATGGTCGTTAATGGCGACAAGATTCGCGTGCTCGCCGAACGCGATCCGGCGAAATTGCCATGGGGCGAACTGGGCGTTGAAATCGTGTTTGAATCAACAGGATTTTTCCGCACTCGTGAAAAAGCGGGCAAGCATATTGAAGCCGGCGCCAAAAAGGTCATCATTTCCGCGCCTGGCAGTGGCGATATCGACGCTACCATTGTTTATGGCGTGAATCACAAAACGTTGAAAAGCAGTGACACGATTATTTCAAACGCGTCCTGCACGACGAACTGCCTGGCTCCACTGGTCATGCCCCTGCACGAAAAAATCGGCGTCAAACACGGCATCATGACCACGATTCATGCGTACACCAACGACCAGGTGCTCACCGATGTCTATCATTCGGATCTGCGTCGCGCGCGCTCAGCAACGATGTCGCAAATTCCGACCAAAACCGGCGCGGCCGCCGCAGTCGGACTGGTGCTCCCCGAATTGAACGGCAAACTTGACGGCTTTTCAATGCGCGTGCCCACCATCAATGTTTCCGCAGTTGACCTCACTTTTATTGCTGAGCGCGATACAACAGTCGATGAGATCAACGAGGTCATGAAGGCAGCCAGCGAAGGCGAATTGCAAGGCATACTCGCTTACAACGAAGAGCCGCTGGTATCTATCGATTTCAATCATGATCCGGCGTCGTCCACGTACGATGCAGGCCTGACCAAGGTGATGCAGGGAAATCTTGTCAAGGTCATTTCCTGGTACGACAACGAGTGGGGTTTTTCAAATCGCATGCTGGACACCGCGGTAGCGTTGTATAACGCCTGACGATTGTTTACGAGAACAACCTTACGGGAACAACGCAAATGTCGGTCATTGCAATGCATGATCTCGATCTCGCCGGTAAGCGCGTCTTGATTCGGGAAGATCTAAATGTGCCGCTGGCGGACGGCAAGATCTCCAGTGACGTCCGTATCAGGGCGGCATTGCCTACGATTCGTGCGGCGCTTGCGGCAGGCGCCGCTGTGATGTTGATGTCGCATCTTGGTCGACCGGGCGAAGGCGAAGCGGCAGCGGAATTTTCACTGCAACCAGTGGCGCAAAAACTTTCCGAATTGCTTGAAACGGACGTAGCTCTGATCAGCGACTGGATAGACGGGGTACAGGTTTCTCCAGGCCAGGTCGTCCTGCTGGAAAATGTTCGCTTCCTGGCCGGGGAGAAAGCCTGCGACGAGGCGCTGTCGAAACAGATGGCGGCCTTATGTGATGTCTTTGTGATGGACGCTTTCGGCACTGCTCATCGTGCTCACGCAAGCACCTTTGGCGTCGCCAAATATGCGCCGATCGCGTGTGCCGGACCACTTCTGATGGGTGAATTGGCTGCGCTGGGCAAGGCGCTGGATGATCCTGCGCGCCCGATGGTCGCCATAGTTGGCGGCTCAAAAGTGTCCACCAAACTTACTGTACTGGACGCGCTTGCAGACATCGTCGACGTATTAATCGTTGGAGGTGGCATTGCCAATACGTTTCTTGCGGCAGCGGGTCATGCTGTCGGTAAATCATTGCACGAAGCAGACATGCTGGAAACGGCACGCGCACTTGCAAACAACGACGGTGACAGGGCAACAATTCCGTTGATGATTGATGTCGTCGTTGCCGACGAATTTTCTGCGAACGCCGTTGCGACCGTTAAAATGATCGATGAGGTTTTAGAAAACGAATTGATCCTGGATATAGGTCCGGCTACTGCGGCTAAATTTGCCGGGATTATCGAAGGCGCTGGTACGGTGATCTGGAACGGACCGCTGGGCGTGTTTGAGTTCGATCAGTTTGGTAACGGTACGCAAGCGTTAGCGCAGGCAATCGCAAGCAGTGACGGATTTTCGCTGGCTGGCGGCGGCGACACGCTGGCGGCGATTGATAAGTACGATGTGGCGAACGACATTTCGTATATTTCGACCGGCGGCGGTGCGTTTCTCGAGTTCGTCGAGGGCACGGATCTTCCGGCCGTTAAAATTCTTGAAGAGCGTGCGGCCGGTTAGGAAACACTATCCGGACTGGCTGGTCCAGGGTCCGGTGATCGCGAGAGTCAGGCCACGTAGCTGAATATTGACAAACAGTTGTGTTCCATCCGGAGAAAAGCAAACGCCAGCAAGCTCGGATCGGGTATGGGCGTTGTCAGCGAGTTTGTACTGCTGCCCGTCGGGGCGTATGCCGACCAGCCCGCAATGGTCCGCAGTATCCTCGGCGACGATAAGGTCGCCCCAGGGACTCATCGTGACATTGTCTGCATGCCGCAGAATGCTTTGCGAGGTGGATTCAGCAAACAGGATTAAATGTCCCGGTGCCGCGTTCTCCTGCGGTGTCCCTTCCGCCGGGCTTGGTCGATAGACAAAAATCTGTCCAAGACGCTCGCCGCCGCCGATCGTGGCCGCCATCGCCAGTGCGCCATCGGCAAAACACAGACCCTCGCCGCGAGCAAAGATTGCGGCGCCTTTGTCACGCCCTAAGTGACGCAGATCATTACTGTCGACGTCAGCTGCGTCGAGGTCGATCCACGTGGTCGCCAGTTCGACGCCGGTTGGCAGGAGATCCCGATTATGCCAGTTGCGCGTGTCAAACCCGGGCCGGTCTGTAATCGCCAAAGCCTGCAATTTGCCGCCCTGTTGCAATTCGCCTGGAACGTTGGGGATAAATCTGTACAGCAGGCTCTCGTGTCTGTCCTCGGTGAGGTATACATAACCACTCGCCGGGTTTACCGCCGCCGCTTCGTGCTCGAAACGCCCCATTTCCGTCAGTGGTACCGGCGTGACCGCTTCCATCGCCGCCGCCGGCACCTCAAAAATGTAACCGTGTTTTTTGTCACGGTGAATGACATTGCCGCGCTCAAAGGACGTGCCCGGATCGAAGAAACACTCCTCGCAACTTAGCCAGCTGCCCCACGGCGTGGCGCCGCCGGCGCAATTGTTTTCCGTGCCAATCAGACTCATATGCATGTGCGTTCTGCGGCGAGCTACGGGGTCGTAGTGGATTGTCGTCGTGCCGCCCAGACCCGGCGACTTATCTCCGCCACGATCATAAATTTTGTCGCCTGCAAAACCGGCCAGCCGCTGATGACGGTGGCCAAACGCGCTTTCACCCAGCTCATAAGGGTGGTTTTCGTGATTACAAACGAGAATAACGTTGCCGTTGTCGCCCGCAAACGCTGCCATACCGTCCGCGAGTCCCGGCACCACGAGGCCGTCGTCCATTTCCTGGCCGCGTTCTGCAACAACGTCATAAGTAAATCCGGCGGGTAGATCCAGCATGCCATTCGGATCTGCAATCAACTTGCCGAATCCCGCATTGCTGGCCTCGTCGGCCCTGGCAAATCCACAGGCCGGGCCGGTGGCAGCAACGGCCAGCGTTTGTAGAAAATGTCGACGATTTATCATGTGGCCCTGACGATCTCCCAATACAGCTCTATACAAGCTTACCTTTTTGACAATCAAGTGACAGTAGTAAATGTACGCACCGATCCACGGGTGGGTGTGCAATAATCGCGCCCATGTTACGAAGAACGAAGATTGTTGCCACTCTAGGCCCTTCAACCGACGACCCTAAAACGCTTCGCGATACGATCATGGCAGGACTTGATGTCGCGCGACTGAATTTTTCCCATGGCGATCACAACGAGCAACGTACCCGGTTGACGCGGCTTAGGGAAGCTGCAACGGAGTGCGGCCGCGTCGTTGGCGTTATCGGTGATCTGCAGGGGCCGAAAATTCGCGTCCGTCGATTCGAGAACAACAGCGTCACGCTGGTGCGAGGAGATCGCTTTTTCCTTGATTCCAGTCTTGGTGAACGCGACGGCAATAAGGACGGCGTTGGTGTCGCCTATCAGAATCTGCACAACGACGTTAACGCTGGCGATATCCTTTTGCTCAATGACGGGCAAATGACTATGCGCGTGGATCGAATTGAAGGCACGCGCATTCACACAACCGTTGTTGTCGGTGGTGTCCTGTCGGACCACAAGGGCATCAACCGCGAAGGCGGCGGATTGTCGGCGCCCGCATTGACAGATAAAGACAGAAAAGACATTAAATTTGCGGCCGAAATGAAAATGGATTTTCTCGCGGTATCGTTTGTGCGCAGCGCCGCCGATGTAGAACTTGCGCGAGAGCTATTCAACGCCGCCGGCGGGAGCGGCAGTATTGTCGCAAAGATCGAACGTACAGAAGCGCTCGACTGCATCGATTCCATTATCGATGCGGCGGACGTGATCATGGTTGCCAGGGGCGACCTCGGCGTTGAAATGGGCTATGCCGAACTGACAGGAATGCAAAAGAGCATCATCAGGCACACTCGACGCAAGAACAAAGTTTCCATTACTGCGACGCAGATGATGGAGTCCATGATTGACAGCCCGATTCCAACGAGGGCCGAGGTGTCGGATGTCGCAAACGCAGTTATGGATGGTACTGATGCGGTAATGCTGTCGGCTGAGACCGCAATCGGCAAATATCCGGTGGCCGTGGTTGATGCCATGAGCAACGTGTGTCGTGGGGCGGAGAAGCATTCCCTTGCGCGTGGTCGAACGTCGCACCGCCTCGACGACCAGTTTGAAGAGGTCGACGAGGCCATAGCGATGGCCGTCATGTACACGGCAAATCATCTGAAGGTTAAAGCGATAATTGCTTTGACCGAATCCGGTTCGACGACATTGTGGATGTCGCGCATTCGCTCGGACATTCCGATTTACGCGTTTACGCCGCATGACACGACCAGCCGGCGCGTGACCCTGTACAGGGGTGTCTACCCGGTGTCTTTCAAAATTGAACATACGGATGTCAATCAGCTGTATCGAGACATTTTCTCGACCCTGTTGTCGAACGATCTTGTTGAAGAGGGTGACCTGGTTATTTTCACCAAGGGCGACCTCAGCGGCGTGTCCGGAAGCACCAACTCAATGAAAATAATAAGCGTGAATTCTTCAATCTGATCGAAAGCCCTGCATGCGTTTACTCAAGCGATGGTTAATTCGAATCTTTGTTGCTTCGCTGGCGATGGCTGCCATCGTCGCAATGATTTCCTGGTGGCTGCTTAGCGGAAGCTTGCCGGTACTTGACGGAGAGCTGAGTGCCGGAAGTATTGCCGCGGCGGTAACTATTGAAAGAGATGATGCGGGTATCCCGGTTATCAGCGCCGAAAATCGCGGTGACCTCGCCTATGCGACCGGCTTCGTACATGCCCAGGATCGATTTTTCCAGATGGATCTCACACGCAGAAAGGCTGCAGGTGAACTCGCGGAGA
>JBLHLN010000013.1:0-17172 GCA_047620565.1 Woeseiaceae bacterium | reverse complement strand
CTGTCACAGTGTCAGGCAGCATTTCGAGTATCGAGCGTATCTGGGCCTCGCGGGGGAAGGATAATCTTTCCGGCCGTGAATCGGCGGATGACCGATTATATGGCTGGGAAGGGGACGATGTCATCGACGGTCTCAGTGGCAACGACAACGTAAGCGGCGGTCAAGGCAATGATATCGTTTACGGAGGTCTAGGCGATGATGTGGTTGGAGGAGGTCCTGGTGCCGACTTCCTATACGGGGATGACGGCGACGACGTCGTGTCCGGAGCCGAAAGTGGCGTTGGCGATCTAACCGATGATGTGCTTTGGGGCGGAAATGGTATTGACGTCTTCCACTTTCGTGCAAATTTCGGCACTGACACGATCATGGACTACGAACAGGATGAGCAGATTCACCTGACTGATTATGTCGGTGGGTTTTGGCGCAACGACTTCAGTCTTGACGTAATAAACATCAATGACGTGGGCGACGATATCGTTGTTGATTTTTGGCTGAAACGTGGCGGTGGGACCGGCGGCACGATTATTCTCAAGGGCGCTGCTGCAGCCGGAATCGTATTCGATAAATCGCATTTCATTATCGACTGATTGGCTGTGTTAACAATCGAATCCAATCCCGAGACTCCCAAAAAATCACAGGGGACACCATGAATACTCTTCGTATTTCTGCTTTTTCACTGCTTGCGATGTTGTTTATACCGGCGGACGCAAGCGCGCACTGTGACGGAGACAAACACGCTGGCAATCATCCACATTGCAGCGGTAGTTCGCCACCACCGCCGCCTCCTCCACCACCGCCTCCTCCAGCTGGGTGCGACAACCCATCTCCAGGCTTTGTATACATTAAGCGGAGTGGCAAGCACTCGGCGGATCTAACGACGTACATTGCCAGCGCAGATGGATGTATCCACACACCTCTCCCGGGTGTCGAAGGTATCAACGTGCACATGACGGATGCATCATCGGTCGACGGATCGGTTAGCGGCGTCATCATCTGGGATGAGGATTCGAACGAACAAAATGTGGAGCAGCTGCGTAGAGCCGACTTCACTGTGGATTCTGCAGGTATTTTGACGGCATTAAGCATTGAACCGGATGCATTGAACCTGGGCGAACCCGGAGTTCCTGCTGGCCACACCCTTGGATACATTACAGATGTGTGGGGAAGCAGTACGCATGACGAACTCTATCTCGTCATGAATCGGTTCCACGGCAACGGTGATCAAGGCGGGTGGAACAGCCTCTGGATTTACAACCTTAATGATCTATCGGACAAACTAAAAATATACGAATCGATTAACGGTCCAACTGGCTGGACATCGACCTACTGGTCCTGTCCTGCGGGCACAACTCATCCTGAAGCTGTCGCAGGGTGCTACCGCCCCGAGACTCTCAAGTGGAACCCCACCGGTACAGCGGTATACATCCAGGACACGCTACACGCGGCGAACATACCCACGAACACGGTCGATTGGGAAGCCACACTAAGGTTGCAAATCACCCGCGGTGGACTGTTAAGCAACTGGGGCATCTCGACACCTCAAATTGTCTACACAGGGTCTCGCACTGAAACAGTAGACTCACCGGGCGGAATTGCCGCGATGCCAAGGCATGGCGTAACCGGAGTCGGCGACCTTATTTTCCAAAATCGCACGCCGATAGGCGTGCTCGATGTCGAAATGTGCGTGACGTTATTCACGCCACCGATTTCTAACCCGGACCCAGCTATCGCTGCCGATCTTTGGCTCAACTGCCTGGTTGATAACGATCCTCATACCGGTAGTGCATTTAATATGGGCGATGCCGGCAGAGGACCGTGGCTGTCATCGAACGAGATCTTGCACGACGTTCGAGAGAAGCGGCGGCATGTCAGCATCTACAAAACGAATATCTATTCCGGGGTAACGACCAAGATAGTTGATGATGCCGAAGATCCAGGTACCAGCAATTAGTGCCGTCGACGACCTGGAGTCAAACAAACTGGTCGGCAGCGTTGCGGGACTTGCGCTGTAGTAATCGTGATAATTCGCGGCTGAAGCCGCTCCTACAAATTGCTGAATATTCGCGGCTGAAGCCGCTCCAACAAATTGCTAGATATTCGCGGCTAAAGCCGCTCCCACAGATTGCTAATTTTTCGCGGCTGAAGCCGCTCCAACAAATTGCTAGATATTCGCGGCTAGAGCCGCTCCTACATCCCATTAAAGATTGATCGGGGCTCTCGTGGGATCGGCTTTAGCCGCGAATTGACCCCAATCGGCTGCTATCCCGATAGCATCATTTACCGCCTGGTATCACTATAAATCAATGACTTATAGCGCCCTACTGCGCCCACTTTACATAAGCGCGCCGAACAAATAGACTGCAAAAGCTCGAAAAGAAACTAATAAGAGCCTTTAACTTCCTGTTTGTAAAAGGCCATGTGAGGTAACCGCAGTGAATAATCAACAGTTCGCCGGGTCATCGCCCGATGTTTGGGTACGAAGCGCTCAGCTCGTTCCTTTTATCAGCAATTGCTACAGCAGCGCCATGCAGCAACTCGGGCAAGCCTATGCGGCCGGAAACCCCGCCGCCGTCCTGATAAGTCAGGGTACTGTCGGACCGGAACTCGTCATTGATTCGTTTGTGGACAAACTGGATGAGGATGCAACCGTTGTACGAGTCCAGGGCCCCTTCACGGATGCAGCCACGTGCATGCGCCAGATAGTCCAGGGCATTGGTTTTGCACCTAACAGGATGGGGCTGCAGGACCTTGAACGCGTCCTGGATATGTTTCTCGTTTTTCAGCGCAGCAAGAAACAAAGGACGATCCTTTGTTTTGAGAATTCCCAATCAAGCGATTGGTGGGTTTTGGACAAAATTCGACGCCTGATTGAACTTGAGGCGAGCGAAAAATTTGGCTTGCTGATCATTCAGTCTGAGATACCCGGTTCTTACGCAGACCCTGACCACGCGATCCTCGATACGATTAATCCGGGGCATGTACAACGGATCGTTCTATCGCCGTTTACCTTGTCGGAAACCAGGGATTTTGTACGCCGGCGAGTCGAAACGTCCGAAGCAGGCGAATTTCGCGTTGAGAATCTTAGCCAGCTCTTCGAATTCTTCGCAGTCACCCTCATTCACGAGTTCAGCTCCGGCGTGCCGGAGTTCGTCGAGAAACTCTGCAGCAAGTGTCTGCGCCTGATGCGCGACGCCGGCGACACCGGGGTTTCTACAGATACGGTCAGGATGGCCGCCCAAATTCTTGGCATGGAAGGCACGCCGCCTGATGATGCACCTGAGCTATCTGTCAGCACAACGCCCGAGGAAGCGACCAGGCCTGGTCGACTGGTGATCCATTCGCCCGACAACACTGTAAAAGAGGTTGCTCTCGACCAAAACTGCATACTGATCGGGCGTGATGGACTCTGCGCCGTTTGTGTATCCGGACTAAAAATCAGCCGTTATCACGCGCTGGTTGCGTTGTCCTCGCATGGTGTCCAGCTGGTCGATCTCGATAGCACCAATGGCACAAGTGTAAATGGCGATGGAATTGAGCGTTGTACGCTGAAGGACAATGATGTCATCTCTATCGGACACATTCGCATCAAGTACATTGCCGGCGGCGAGCAACTCGCCTGGACAGGCAACGGGTCTGACGTGCGGGATTTTGAAATCTGTGACGAGACTACCGAGCCGTCAATTTCCTACGTCAGCCCGGACGCGCAGCTGCTAAGGACCACCTGAATTCAGTCTGCCGCGCGATTCGACTAGCGCCGTTTATACAGCGAGAGAATGCGGCGCAGACTCGAACTTCGCCAAGAGTATCACTAGTTTTCAGGAGACCGCGAATTGAAGATTTTTCTCCTCTAACCCGCGTTTGTATTGCTGCGCTTCATCCCGCAGTTTCTCGCATTCCGCCACAAATCCATCATCAAGAAATCCGCCAGCCTTGAACTGCTCCCACTGCCTTGCCATCTCCTTTCCCGGGAATAGCCAGTACGAACGCAATAGCGCTCTGCACATTTTCCAGTCGTCCTCACTTAACGCGCCTTGCTTGTACTGGACAAAGGCACCTTGATACCCGACGAATACAGCCTGGAACATTCGTAATATTTGAATGCTTTCCCCAGGCGAAAGTGCTTCGTCCGTCAAACTAACTTTAGCAATTAATGCACTAAACTCGGCGGAATCCGTGCCGTGAAGCATTTGCCTGGTCGTGTAGTCATAAAAATTTTGCCTGATCGCAGACGCATTGATCTTCGTGTTTTGACGAATTTGTGATGCGAGATAGATCAACGTACCGATTACTGCGATCCCACCAACCAGCTCTCCTATTGCGCCTATCGCATCCCAGTTCATGGGCCTGCTACCTGGGAAAGGCGTTGCCATGGAGTATTACTGTTCGAGTTCATCTGGGGAACCACTCCTCATGTCGTGTGACCTCTTCGGGGTGTCAACGTATCATTTTTACTAGTCTAGTCGAATCTTCGCGAACTAAAGCGCGAGAATTGCCACATTGGCGGCTACGGTTGACCGTTTGATCTCAATATTGGCCCATGTAGTAACATTATTTGCAGGCAGCAATTACCGGATGGTTGTCAAATGCAATTGGGTGCAATATTACGTGTAGTGGTCACTGGGAGAAGTATGTGGCTAATAGCCAAATCGATGAACTACAGATCCTGCTAAATCAGAGAGCCAGGGCCGAATTGGCGCAATTACCAACGCCGCTGCATCGACTTGAAAATTTCGGGCGGCAATTGAATGGCCCGGATTTGTGGGTAAAAAGAGATGATCTGACCGGCCTCGAAGGGGGCGGCAACAAGACCCGGAAACTGGAATTCCTGGTCGGTGATGCCATTCAGTCTGGCGCTGACATGCTGGTGACGGCCGGTGCGATTCAATCAAACCATACACGGCAAACAGCCGCGGCTGCCGCGAAATGTAATCTCAAGTGCGCGCTGCTGCATTTCGGCTGGACAAAGGATGCCGGTCCGCTGTATCGCCAGGCCGGCAACATACTTTTCAGCAGCCTGATGGGTGCCGAGCTATACCTCGACGAAACAGAACGACCGATCGAAGATCAAAGCCCGTTACTTGAGTTCCTGGAAAAACTTGAAACCGACGGTCACCACCCTTACCTGATTCCTGCCGGCGCCTCTGAGCATAAGCTTGGCAGTTTTGGCTATATGGCCTGCGCGGCCGAAATTATTCTTCAGTGCGAGCAGAAAGGTATTCAATTCGACTATGTCGTCCATTGCACCGGCAGCAGTAGTACGCAAGCCGGTCTCCTCGCAGGATTTGCCTTTATGGGCGAAGATATCAAGGTAATCGGTGTTGCCGACGATGACGAAACAGAGATCAAGCGTGATCGAGTGCTTGATCTCGCAAACAACGCACTGGCAGAACTGGGCGCGTCGATTCGGCTATCGCCGTCCGATATTGAAGTCATTGCAGCAGATCAAAGTGTCTATGGGGAAGCCGAGGCAGAGACTTTTAATGCGATACGTTTGCTCGCCAAAAGTGAAGGAATCGTTGCTGATCCTGTGTACGAAGGCAAAGCACTTCGCGGATTGCAAAAACTCTCGGCAGACGGTCGATTTGAGACTGACAGCAAAATCCTGCTGATGCACCTGGGTGGCACGCCGGCCGTGCATGCCTACGCCAATCAATTTGGCAGGCCTGAATTTTTGCAATTTTCGGTACCGTAAACGACTGCGACTATCGCCGGCAGATTAAAAACCGGCCCTCGCATCTTCTTTTACGTTCGGATTCCAGGATCCGCACCGCACTGGAAAATTCGCTGAGGACCCGGGCCAGCTCAGGTTGCCTGACAACCAGTGTTGCCATCTCTTCCTGCAAGAACCTGTCCTTCGCCTTAATCTTTGCGATGGGGTATCTGAATGGACGCTTTATGCCTAGCTGCCTATCACGCAACCACTGTGCTGTCGCCGCAGATACTAATTCGCCGACGTAATTCGCTCGACATACACGCCGCATTACGTGGCTACCGGTTACCGCCTCTTTAAAGCAATGGACATCGAGTTCATCATTACTATTCATCGAATTGAATGAATCAAATGCGACCTCTTGCGCTTTGTACATTTCACGTCGCAATCTAACGATGGATTTCTTACCGAAAACAGTAACTTCATCGATCGTGTCCGAAGTATCTGTTTCCGTGACCGATGCTTCCTGGCACACGCCTGGCGGCGCGAGTGCGAGCAAGAGCACAGCGCCAACTGCAAACTCTCCACAGATTCTGAAATTTCGTATCAGGGACATGCGTCCTCCAAAACGATAACTATTGTTGGATTAAACCAAATCGAAGCCAGATTTTTAGTCGGCTGCTGCGTCCTCAGTCATCTGATCGAGGCAAAGGGGGCTCTGAATTCCATATATCAACAGCGATCTTCCACTCACCGCCGTCTTTGCGCCATAAGTGGAAGTCCCGGACGCGGTCCACTACGGGGTTACCACCCGCATCATCGAAGCGGATAATTGTGTCCACCAGCGTATATCCCATGTCCCCACCGGCGCCGACTTCCACCACCATATCCCCGAAGCTCATACTGAATCCTGAAAGTTGTGTAAACGCCGTTGCAAATTCGCGCATGCCCTCCAGGCCGTGAAAGGCGACCGAATTTGGCGGCAACGTTACACTGTCACTGGTGTAGCGACTGACCACCGAGTCAACGTCCTTGGCGCTTCCGGCAGCATGATAGGCGTCAGCCGCAGCATGCAACGCGGCAGTCTCCGCCTCAATGTCTACGCCTGCCTCCATGCATCCTGCGAGCGACACGCAGCCTACAAGCAAAATAAATGTTGTTTTGATCATCATGACTTCCTCAATTCGGAAACAAATCAATCTTCAGGTCCGCTTTTTGTGGTCAGCGGCCCTTATAAATTAGTTTAGTCCAATACCTGCGTTCTGCCACCGGCAGTCACTGCGATCCTTTCAGGTTAACGGGAATATCACCGTGGAGAGCATTCCAGGAAATCCTGGATTCAGCCCAAACTTCTTTGCCTGGCGTGAGTTTCTCGGGGTCGTCAAGGGTCGCCAGAGCAACATCAATCGAGTCGGGACTGATTTGATAGGTTAGTGACGTCCCGCAGTTGCGGCAGAATGTCCTGGTCACGCTTTTTGATGAATGGTACTCAGCGGGCGTCGCAAGTGTAAATTCGAATGCAGAAATTGAACAAACTGCCCACGCAACGCTTTCTGCTCCGGCGGCCCGCCGGCATGACGCGCAGTGACAAATTCCAGCGGCCAGCGGAGCTTTCGTAATCTGGTAGCGAATATCGCCACACAGGCAACCACCTTCGAGCAAGTTATCCAAAGTCGACCACCTTCAAACACAATTACGGGAACGAGAATACTGATCCATGCGGAATTGCAGCTCCATTTTCGCCGTGCGGCCAGTTAGTTCTCGCAAAATCGACGACGCCGTTGTTGCCAAAATCACGATCCAGCGAAAGAGAACCATTGGAAGTATCCACTTTCACCATTGTGACGCTATTTTGCATTTCTCCGTAACCCGTAACGACGATCCTGCCTTCATTCGGTTCAATTGCAATCCAGTGTGGCAAACTGCCTGGCCCAAAATTTACGTATGAGACCTCACGAGGATTTGCCGGGTCACTAAGATCAATCGAAACCAGGCCGTTTCGGGCAGGAACTGTCTGGATCCAATACTGACCCGATAGTGCCGGCAGTGCACAAAATTGCTGCTCGCCCGCCTCGTCCTTGAGTTTAAAAGTGTAAACATGCTCAAAGCGGGGATTATCTGATGCAAAATCGTGAATCTGATAAAGGCCGCACTTAAAAGTATTTATGAGTAAGGTGCTGCCGTCTGCCATCAGGCGAGGTTCAGCAGGCCAGAATTGTTCGTCGCCGCGCGGTCCTGCCGGGAGCCTCAGTGTGCGCTTAAGCGATAATTCGGAGAGCTGCCAGAACTGTACCGAATCAGCGTCTTCTTCACCCCACATGTCCGTGGTCGTGGTTATTACCAGGTCTTTTTCAGGCAGTACGATAAGACTATAGGGCCTGATTTCCGGAAAGTCAGGATCTGCGGCAGAAGCTCGACGAACGGGTTTCCCCAATGGCCCCAGCTCAGCAATGCCTCCCGTAATTCGTGCTCCATCTGGGCCGTTTTGAAATGTTGCAAGCACGTTGCCGTTCGGCAGTCGTTCAAACGAGTGCGGGTGCGAATATCCTTCGATTGTCGTGAAGTGAGCGTCTACTGACGGCGCCAGCGGATTGCGAAGGTCGGCCACAAAACTGTGTCCGGATTTAAAACCATTAACAAACAGGCGGCCGCCTTCCGGCATTCGATGTTCGGAATGGTGCGCACCTGCCGCGACGCCAACCTCCAGGGTGCTTAGTACTTCACCATAAGAATCTGAGTCAGGGTTTGCATCCAGAACTGCGACAAAATCTGTGTTTTCTTTATCTGCATCCGCCGCCCATACGAACAGATACGGACTGTCCGACGCATACGTGTTTGTTGATACTAGAAACAGCAATCCAAGTGTCAGGCTCAGCTTCATTCGAACCCCCTATACAATTGACATTCAGGTTTAGTTTTCGATTGCTACAACAAATGGTAAATCCGGATTACCGACCTGAAATACCGCCAGTTTGAGCGAATTTTTAGTGCTCGGGTTTCTCGCATACATCTGCGCATTGGGTTTCATGCGTAGCGCTTGTCCATTAGTGTATGTTTTAAGACCATCACCATCCATGTCTACTTCGAATTCTCCGGATATGACATAGATAAACAAATCACTGTTGTGGTAGTGGCGCGGCGCTGTCCAACCGGGCGCGAATAGAATTTCGCGCATTTGAATCTCGTCGCCGTTCGAGGTATCGAGTTTGCTCCGCTTCAGAATATTGTTGTAAGGACTAATGGGTGGCTCAACTTCGCGCAAATCCGCAATCGTCTCTTCGACCAACGCAATATATTCGTCGGTGAAACCATATTTTTGGTTGTCCCAAATTTCGATAGCAAGTTTGTCGTCACCTACTACGGCGCGAACAGCCCCCCTTATGGACCGGGGAATGTTTTCCCCCAACAATCCCTGCTGATACTGCCAAAGCTGGTTGTCCATATTGCGGCTGAATCCCCGAAGGTAGGTCCGGTACCGAATTGCTTCTTCTTCCGTTAATGGCTCATCCTTCTCGCGCTTCAGTAGTAGTGCGGGTATATGATCTGAGTTAAACGTTCCCTGCTGCTCCGTCATTGCCGCCTCGGTCCGGCTTTGATTGATCTGGGCCCGCATCATTTCGGTGTTTTGACCAATCTCGACAATAAGCAAAATAAGACCGAGAACTACACCGATATTCGCGCCCAGTGACAACCACGAATTTAGTTTTTCAGTTTTCATGAGAACCGCGCCGTGTGGGTTATTAAACCAATAATAGCCTAACCTTCGAAATCAGATGCTCAGCTGGGGTGTTTTGCTCGCCAACGGTCAATCAGTACCGCGATGATGATGACAGCGCCGGTAATCAGTCGCTTGGTCGGTTCGGATACGCCAATCTGTGCCAGACCGTTCTGCAAAATGGCAATGATGAGCACGCCGGCAAATGCGCCTATGACCGATCCGCGGCCGCCCATCAAACTGGTTCCACCGATAACGGCAGCAGCGATAGCCGATAATTCGAGCCCGATTCCGGCATTGGGATCGGCGGAACCAAGATAGGCCGCATTGAAAATTCCGCCAAGCCCCGCCAATGCACCGGATACAGCCAAAACCAACAGCCGGTACGGCCGCGGATTAATGCCCGACATTCTCGCTGCCTGCTCGTTTGTACCAATGGCGGTCAGGTATCGTCCGAGCACCGTCCTGGTCATCATGAATTGCGCAATAAAGACCAGCAGCAAGGAAATGATCAATGCTGCAGAAACGCCGATGACCGGCAGCGGCAGTGCAATGAATTGAATATCGGCGCCAATGTAAACCGTTTGTGAATTTGTGGTTACGTACGCCAGACCGCGCGCCATCTCGAGCATGCCAAGCGTGACGATAAATGATGGCAGGGAAAAATACGCAACCAGCAAGCCGTTGACGGAACCGCAAAGAAACCCCGTGCCAATACCCAACAAACAGGCCAGCCAAAGCGGCAAGCCCCAGGTTACAGCCGCAACGCCAACAACCGCTGAGCAAAAACCCAGCACCGAACCGACGGAAAGATCAATTCCCGCGATAATCAATACCAATGTCATACCAATCGTCACAACGGTAAGAGCCGGCAATTGATTAAGTATGGTTGTCAAGGTAATGACGGAGAAAAAGTTTTCGGCGGACAAGCTAAAAAACAGAATCAGCAAAATTAGCGACGCCATTATGAAGTTGTCTTCCGCGTGTTGCCGCATGCGTCTGAACAGATTCATGATTTAGCAGCCCTGTTTATGGAAGGACCAACAGACTCTGAACGCGAATCGCTGGTAAATTCGCTGAACGCCGCTTCAAGTATCGCCTGCTCTGACCACTCACCGGGGACGAACGTACTCACCAGCTTGCGACTGGAAAGCACCAGGATGCGATCGCAAATCTTCATTAGTTCATCGATCTCGCTCGAAGCGACAAGGATAGTTTTGCTTCTGTCCCGTAATTCGATTAACAGAGCGTTGATTGCTTCTTTAGTGCCTACATCGACTCCCCTGGTCGGTTCGTCCAGGAGAAAAATATCCACGTCACTGTTTAACCACCGGGCGATCAACGCCTTTTGTTGATTACCGCCACTCAGTTCGTGAATGTCCTGCTGCAAGCTCTCACATTTAATGGCAAGCTTGCCGGCGAGTTCAGCGCCCATACTTTTTTCTGCTTTACGATCGATCAGGCTGATCAATCGCGCTCCGCCCCTTCCAGGTAACATTATGTTTGTCAGGACCGACTGGCCGGAGAAAAGCCCCATCGCCTGCCGATCCTCGCCCAGGTATCCCATGCCGTTTTTCACCGCCTGGCAGGCATCTGAAATGTCTGTTTGATCGCTCCCTGTAATGCGACTAACACGACCACCGCGCAACGGCGTCAGTCCAAATACCGCGTTCAGCACCTCGCTTCTGCCACTACCCGCAAGCCCGGCGATGCCGACAATTTCTCCGGCTCGACAATCAAAGCTGACCGGGTGCGGCAATTCACTACTGGTAATGCCTTTGATTTCCAAAACGCACGAATCGGCCTGCAACCGCCGTATCGATTGCGCGCTTTCGACAGGCGCCTGGCCCGTCATCTGCAACATCAGCTCCGATGCAGTTAAGGCGTCGGCGGGTCCGGTCGCAACCACCTGACCATCTCTCATCACTGTCACTGTATCCGCGACATCAAGCACGTCGCCAAGTCGATGACTAATATAGACAACCGATGTGCCCGTAGATGAAAGATCGGCAATGATTTCATGCAAGCGCACCGCTTGCGGTGCGGTCAACGCAGCTGTTGGTTCATCAAGAATTAATAACCTGCAATCCTGCGACAACGCCTTGGCCAGTTCCAGCAATTGCCGGTCGGCGAGACTCAGCAAATCCGCCCGCATATTCGGATCAATTTCGCCAAGCCCAACCATCTGCAGAAGTCGGTTTGCCCTTTTTCGCAACTCCTCTCTTGCGATCGTAAAATTTTTCTGCGGCAGGTTTCTTAGTGCGACATTTTCGGCAACGCTAAGTGTGCCAATGGTACTCAACTCCTGCGCCGCAAAAGATACGCCGGAAAGAAAAGCGTCGGCCGGCCCATCCGGCTCGTAATTTTCGCCATCCAGAGACACTGTTCCTGCTTCTCTTTGCAAAAGGCCTGCAAGGATATTGACCAAAGTTGATTTTCCGGCGCCGTTTTCGCCAACTATGGCGTGAATCTCGCCAGGGGCGATGGACAGATTAATCCCTTTCAATACCGGAACGGAGAATGACTTGTGGAGGTTCTCAATGGAAAGGCGAGCGTTTTCCATCGTTATGCGCTCAATCAAGTGTCTCTAACGTGACCAGATCGACCGGTGTTGACTTGTCTTCAAGTTCAGCACCCGTGCTCAAGGCCTCAAGTGCATATTCAATGCCATAGACTGCCAACAAATCGGCATGTTGATCAGCAGTCGCCAAAATACGACCCTCGCGGATCAGGTTTTGCACCGCGGAGATATTGTCGAAGCCGACCACTTTGATCTGATCCTTTCGTCCCGATTGCGTAATTGCTGCGACAGCGCCGAGCGCCATATTGTCATTTGCGGCCAGAATGGCCGCCAGATCCGGATGTTGAACGAGAATGCCTGAAGTCACGGTCACCGCCGCCGTCTGATCCCATTGCGCACTTTGTTGAGCAACCACCGTAAGTCCTGCATCGTTTACTGCTTTGAGAAATCCGGCTGTGCGTTGCCGTGAGTTGTAAGCGGTAGGTACCCCTTCGAGAATTGCGACCTGTTGACCAGCCGACATTTGCTCTGCGAGGTATTGAGCGACTTCTTTAGCGCCCGACAGATTATCGGGCCCGACAAACGGAATATGTAACTGATGTTCCGCAAGAATCTCGCTGTCCAGTCGATTGTCGATGTTGACCACCACTATTCCCGCGGCAATGGCGCGGGCAAGTGCCGGAACCATCGCTTTGGAATCTGCCGGTGCAACTACAATCGCATCGACACCTGATGCAATCATCTGATCGATCAGGGCAACCTGTTGTGCAAGGTCGATTTCATTCTTGATGCCATTGACGATCAGGCGATAGTCGTTTTCGTTCGCGGCCTGATGGGTCTCCGCACCGCTCGCCATGGTGACGAAAAATTCATTGGCCAGTGATTTCATGATCAGGGCAACGACGGGACGATTATCCACCCCGCTGCTATCATTTGAGCCATCCGACGACTGATCCACGTCACCGCAGGCGACCAGGCAGTACAGACATAATGTGGAAAGCAATAATTTCATTGTGCAGAGTCTTGTGCCGATGGTTTTTGAAACTCGATATACTCTACCGATCATCCTGACCAATTGAAAATGGCGCCTGGAAAATTCGCCTGGATAAATAATGAGAATAATGATCGCGACCCTGGTTTACTCCCTGATGCTTGTCGCCGGCAGCTCCGCTGTTGCGCAAAATGCGGCGCGTATTCCCGTAATATTTGACACTGACTTTGCGATGCCCCCGCAGGACGACGCGCTGGCCCTGATGCTGGCGTTGCAGTCGCCGGAACTGGAGATCCTGGGCATTACAACCGTTGCCGGCAACAAAAGTGTCAAACAGGCGACATCCGACGTGCTGCGTATGCTGGAGATCGCCAATCAGCCAGACATTCCGGTGTATGAAGGCGCCGTAATGCCGCTTGTGCACGAAAAGAGCGAATTTGCAGTGCGCAAGTATGGCAGCTGGTATTCCGATGAACCGCCGCCGAAACCGTATGGCGGTTTCGCCAGCAAAGAGGTCGAAGCTGAATCAGCTGTGTCCTACATCGTAAGAACGGTGCTGGAGCAACCGAACGAAATTACGATTCTGGCCATAGGGCCGCTCACCAATATTGCTCGTGCAATCGAATCTGATGAAGATTTTGCGAAGAACGTCAAGAAGCTTGTCATCATGGGCGGTGCAATAGCGTTGCTTCCTGACGGCGCCGGTAATATCACGCCAAACGCGGAATTTAATTTCTGGGTGGACCCGGAGGCGGCGCGCATAACACTGCGATCCGGCATTCCGATCGAGTTGTCGCCGCTCAATGTTTCCCGCAAGTCAGCACTGACAAAGGACTGGTTCGAAAAAATGGTCGCGGTTGAAAATCCGCTCACAAACCTGTTGAAAGCCAGCATGGGGCCACGTTTCGAGGATCAACCAGACAGAAAATGGACTATGTTCGATCAGATTACTGTGGCAAGTTTGATCGATCCCAGCCTGGTGACGACAGAAAGACTGTACGTGGATGTGAACATCGATCACAGCATCAGCTACGGCGTTTCTGTCGGTGGCCGGGATATCTGGCCAGGCGCCGAAGGCTCACAACAAATGGATGTTCAGTTTGATCTTGACTGGCCCCGATTTATCGAAATGTTTTCGCAACGACTGCAACGTCCGGTACCGGCCACGCCGTGATAATTTCGTCGGCAATCTCGAAAAAGTCATCTGACAGCACATTGATTCTGAGCAGAGATTGCTAAAACTTATTCCGCAACACTGGCGAGCTCAAATGCATCCGTTCATGGCGGTGTCATCAGCATTGTTTGCGGTATTGTTTCTCGTTCTGGTGCTGGCAAACCTTGATCTCGTCAGCAGCCTGCAGGCATCCACGCTCAGTTTTATCGGTCAGTATTTTTCCGAATACCTGGTTTGGATCGTCACTATCATCGTCGTATTCACAGTTGCAGTTGGTGTCTCGCCGTATGGCCGCCTAACGCTGGGACAAGACGGGGAAAAACCGGAATTCAACCGCTTTTCCTGGTTTGCGATGCTGTTCAGTGCAGGCGTTGGCACCGGCATTCTGTTTTATGGTGTTGCGGAACCGATGCTGCATTGGCAAAACGCGCCATTTCTGGACCTTGAAGGCGTTGCACCGCTGACGCCGGAGGGCGGCAAGATTGCGCTGCGAACTACGCTTTTTCACTGGGGCTTCCATGGTTGGGCCGTTTACTCAATGGTTGGACTGAGTCTCGCTTACTTCGCATTTCGCAAAGGACTGCCACTGACCGTTCGTTCTGCTTTGTACCCATTCATTGGCGATCGCATCTACGGGCCAATCGGCAACACCATCGACCTGCTCGCGATATTGAGCACACTTTTTGGCATCGCAGTGTCGCTCGGTCTCGGTGCCTCGCAGATGGCGAGCGGCCTGGAATACCTGTTTGGCTACGCATTCACGCCGATGTCCAAGCTCGGACTGATCTTGTTTGTATCGACCATTGCGACAATATCTGCGGTATCCGGCGTCAGCCGTGGCATCCGCCGCCTGAGCGAAATGAATATGTGGTTAAGCATTTTCCTGATCAGCTTCCTGTTATTGGCAGGCCCCACCGCATTCATTCTGACGTCCTACTTCGTAGGTACTGCAGATTACTTTGCTACATTCCTGCCTATGGGTGTCTGGGTCGATCCGAATCCCGACGACGGCTGGCAGAGCGCATGGACACTGTTTTACTGGGGCTGGTGGATTTCCTGGGGACCGTTCGTCGGCATGTTCATGGCCAGGATTTCTCGCGGCAGATCAATTCGCGAATACGTTGCAGGAACATTGCTCGCCCCGACAGTTGCTGGATTCCTGTGGCTGACTGTGTTCGGCGCGACAGCGATTGATATTGAGCTCAATGGGGCTGGTGGGCTGGTTGATGCAGTTAACCAGGACATGACACAGGCCCTGTTTACCACTTATGAATTGCTGCAAGTGGATTGGGCGACGTGGTCCGTGTCCTTTCTTTCAACCGTGTTGATAGTCAGTTGGTTTGTCACTTCATCGGATTCCGGAACACTCGTCATCTGCACTATTATTTGCACAGGCGAAAAACGTCCGCCAATAGGACTACGAGTAATCTGGGGCACAATTATTGCGTTGGTTGCCGGTATTCTATTGCTCGCCGGTGGCTTAACGGCATTGCAGGCAGCCTCCACCGCAATCGCAATTCCCTTCGGCGCAGTACTGATACTAATGATGTTAGGCCTGGGCCGATCACTGTGGCAGACGGAGTTAATCAAGAAATGAGCAACGAAGCAGTACAGCTTCAGCCTGAGGGAATGTTGACAACGATTCACAACAATCTCGACAAGCGTTTTTTTGCAGCGAACAAAGCGGATGCAAAACGATTGTTCAAATCAATTTCGAACGGCTACACGGTCCCATTCGTGAAAATCGCGACCAGCAGCAGTGGTGATATAACCTGCGATTTGAAGCTGGATCATTCCTGCTTCGTCGGCACCCTGAATTTTCGCCGATTTCGCCATGCGCTGGCTTCGCATTTGAGTAACGTTGCAGAAAAATTAAACAGCAAGGAAGATCTGAATATATATACCAACGCGGAAAGCGGCGACATGCTTTTCAATATTCCGGGAATTATCGATGACGATGGCGTCGTCAATATTCTAACCACCGGCATCAGTCAGCAACGCCCCGGCGCATTACTTATTCAATTAATGTTTCTCGACCCCGACAATGTAGTTGCGGATTCCGACTAACGACACCAGCTATTGGACTCTTGCTCCTTCCAACATCAAAGACAACGTTTTCTTGCTTTCACGTAACGCAGCCTGGGGGTTTTCGTGCCGGGCGATCCAGAAGGTTGCCTCATTCATAGCGCCCGTTAGTTGCCATGCGAATGCATCAACCGACGGCACATTGATAACGCCCTGCGCCGACATGTTTCTCAGGGCCGGAAGAAGTCGGTCAACGCCATATTCACGATCAATTTTCGACCACCTTTCAAGACCGAGAACGGACGGTCCGTCGACCCTGAGGATGCGCTGTAGTCCCGGATCCTGGCAAGCCTCCAGGTACGCGTAACAGCCACCAAGCAGTTGCTCCCACGGGTCTTCAATTGCCGCAACTGCTGCAGAGATCCTTGCCGCAACCTCATCCTCCACAGACCGATAGACGGCCTCGAAAAGATCCTTTTTGGATGAGAAATGATGATAGAGCGCGCCCTTGGTCACGCCGGCCCGGGCAATGATCTGCTCCGTCCGGCTAGCCGCAAATCCTTGTTCTGAAAAGGCTTTTCGCGCAATACCTAATAGCCTTTCCGCGGTCTCGCGGCCCTTCAGGACTTTCAGATTGGTTGATTCCTGCTGCATTATATGCTTACATACCTTCGGTCGGTATGTTAAATACCAAACCTATTAATACCTTAAAAAGAGCGATTAATAAAGGCCGGCCATCACCAACAGGAAGCCACGATGCGTTACTGATATCAGGCGTCGTCGCCTGCTTGGAGCGAAACATGGACCTGGAAAAACATTATGACCTGCCCTATCCGCCAGCAACGGTTTATGCGGCCTGGATATCATCCGATACTGTTATTCCGCCGGCAACGGCGATGGATATCAACCCGGTCGTTGGCGGACATTATCGACTGACCGCTGAAATGCCCGGCTATGTCGGCAAGAATGAGGGCGAGTTTCTGATTGTCGAAGCAGAACAGCATATTCGCTATACCTGGGAATGGAACGGGGACGGCGATGTTTCGGAAATCGATGTCACATTCTCTGCGACACCTGCAGGAACACGAGTAGATTT
>JBLHLN010000012.1:0-17286 GCA_047620565.1 Woeseiaceae bacterium | reverse complement strand
ACGAAAAATCGCATATGCGGTCATGAGCTTGGTGAGACTGGCCGGGGCGAGTCGCGTATCCGCCTCAAGCGATGCAAGTTCGGCGCCGGTGTTGCCGTCAATCAGCAGGAAGCTTTTCGCGCCTATGATCGGTGGCTGTGGAATCGGCGTGTTTTGAGCGGCTGCAGCAAATGACAGGCACAACGTCAGGAATATCAATACGATACGATTTTTAAAATGCATGGGCCCAAGCAAGTAATTATCGAAGGCGCGTATTGTAGCGTTTGCAGCGGAAAAAGGTGAGTCACAAATAAATCCCGCCAACACCACGGTTGGCGGGTGCCATGGGTGGCCTAATTATCTTCAGGCTCAAAAATTTTCTCGATGCTCTGCGAAAAAAGGCGGCCGATGCGAAACGCCAGTGGCAGGGCAGTCAGATCAGATAGGGAATCGTGCCCGCTGCATCGATATCGTCCACTGAAAAAAGCCTGCTGTCCGTGCCAGCCTGACGCGCCGCCGCGAAGGGCGCGTAGTCCGGATCGTTCACGAATGCGTTCATGGCTTCTTCTGTTGGGAATTCGATGACCGCAACCAGGCTCAAGTCCGGAGCGTCGCCCTCAATTGCAGAAATATTGCCACTACGCGCCAGATACTTGCCGTCGTGTTTGTGCACGATGTCGTGGACCTTTGCCGCGTAATCCGGGATCCAGCTATCGTCGTTTACTTTGACTTCCGCAATCAGAAAATGGGACATGGTTGTTCTCCTTGTGTTGTAGCTGTCAGTTGGTCCGCCTTGCCGTCGACCTGGACCAGAAAAAAACCGGCAGGCCGGCAACCAGTAACAAAGCCGTGTACACAGCGACCTCAAGACCTGATCCAACGATAGCAAATATCGAAATTGCGAACGCGACCATCGCGGTTAGCATCGATTGCCATCTCATTTTGCTTCCTGCTTTTCTTGCCCGAAATTGTAAAACAAGATCTGCAGCAGCACACGCTGCATAGACTACGATGGCCGCAATGGTCGTCATCAAAAACAGCGCTTCATAAGCGGCGACCACACCGCCCGTGTAATTCATGCCGATAACCAGGGACGCAAGAACGGTGGAAACTATGAGGCCAAATACCGGTGCACCGTGGGAGTTCACTGACGCAAAATGCGCAGGAAACAAGCCATCCTGTGCAGCAGCAAGCGGCATCTGCCCGGTCAGCAGGATAGTTACATTGAGCACACCGAGAATCGAAATGATTGCGCCTAACGCGATTATTTTCGCACCCCACGAACCAAATATTACAGACGCTGCGGCCGAGAATGGTGAGGCAGATGACGCCAGGTCCTCGGTCGATACAACGGCCATGACGCCGGCAGTGCCGAGAATATAAATCGCCGCAATTGTTAGTGAGCCAAAAAACAGAGCCCGCGGAATTGTTTTTTCGGGTTCAATAATATCGTCGGCCGGCACCGTTCCTGCTTCGATGCCTACAAAGGCACCAATCGTTATCAAAATCAGCCCGGCGAAAAAAAACATGAAAGGTTCGCCCTGCGAATCAGCTGCGGGTATGGAAGCAACCTCACCAAGCAACAGGCCTGCGGCACCGACAGCAAAGAGTGGCAATAACTTCAGGATTGTCAAAACCAGGTTCAGCGTTGCGGCGGTCTTCACACCAGCCACATTGATCGCCGTAAGGATGCACAGGAATGCGATTGCGACAAAAGCAGACATCGCCGGGCTGTCGGAAATAATCGGAACGAAAACGCCAAGGTAGCCGGTGAGGCCGACCGCAATCGCAGCGACGCCGACCCAGACTGAAACCCAGAAAGACCACGCAATCATGAAGCCGGCAAGATCACCAAACGCGGCTTTCGCGTATGCGTAGGGACCGCCAATTTTCGGAATGCTCCTGGCAAGATTGCCCAGTGTCATTGCGACCGCAACCATGGCGAATGCGGAAAAAAGCCAGCCGACAATGCTCAATGAGCCATACGGCGCCAGTATCGCCGGCAGGAGAAATACGGCTGCGCCGATGGCCCCGCCGACGACCAGTCCCCAGACATTCCAGAAGCCGAGACTTCTCTTTTCCGTATCTTGGCTCAACGGACGATATGCCTTCCTAAAACAGCTTGTCCCGGTCGCGCGCCCTCGACCAGCGAACCGTCCCTTACAACCAGTTTTCCGTTAACCAATACAAACTCGACGCCTTCCGAGTAGGAAAGATCATGCTCGAAATCCGCCGTGTCGATGATGTGCTCCGCATCGAAAATCGTAATGTCGGCGTCGCTGCCAATCTGGATGCGACCCTTGCGTTTCATCTGCGGAGAAATATTTTCAAGCCGCTGTGCGGGCATCAGGGTTATCTTTTTCAATCCATCCATCAGCGACATTAGCGCTTCGCCACGAACGTAGCGGCCGAGAAATCTCGAAAAGGTACCGGCACCGCGCGGGTGTGCACCAGGTGCGTAGGGCATGCCGTCTGATGCGACCATGACTCGCGGGTCAGCCATCATCGCACTGATCCATTCCGGCTTCATCATGTGGATAATCAGAATGCCGCCTTCTTCGCGATAAGAATTAAAAGTTTCTTCGGTGAGTCGTTCGCCGCTGTCCTGCCATTGCAGGTCCTCGTAAGATATTTGCAGCCGATCCTGCCAGCCGTCATCGAAGATCGCTGACTTGATTCCGGTTGATGCGGCGGTGTAGGGATATGCCTCGGTGGTCACGTCGACGCCACGTTCCTGAGCCCCGAGTATTAGGTCGAGATTGGTCTGGTAGTCCCACAGACTGGAACTATTCATGTGAACGATATGTAGTGATGCGCCGGTCGCAGCCGCATTGGCAATAACTTCCTGCATTGGCGCGACGCCCATTTCCCTTACATGCGTGTAAATTGGCACGTCCTGTTCGGCGGCAAACTGGAACAATCTGAATATTTCGTCGTAGGAGACGCCAGGGTAGTACTGGTGTGGCATGCCGACGCCAAGCCCGCCCGCTTTGAGCTCTGTCTCCAGCTGTCGCCAAAGAACCGGGTAGTTTCCCGGGGCAACTTCGTCGTATCGGCTGGCATCGATCGCTGCCGCAAGTTCGGTGCGCGCTGTTATATCGCCTGGCGCTGCGCTCCGGTATGCGTCGGCGGCCTGTTGTAACGTGTCAGCGTGCTCTGGCATTGCCCAGGTCCGCAAGTAGCCATGTCCAATGCTGGCGCCGTAATTGACAACGGCGGTGCCGCTGCGGGAGGCGAGAAATTCCCCGACATCGAATACGCCACCCTCGAGTTCAAGTGCAGTGGTGACGCCATCCATTGCCTGAAACTCATTCGCGCGCGTGCTTTGACCATGCGCATGCAGATCAATGAAACCGGGAGCGACGACCAGTCCGCTCGCATCGATTACTATCGTGCCCTGCAGCGGAGACTGTGAAATCTCGACAATGCTTTGGCCGCGAATGCCAATATTACGTATGCCATCCAGATCAGTTTCAGGGTCCATCACGCGCCCGTTGTTTATCACGACGTCGTAGGTTTCCTGTGCTGCTGCCAGCAATGGCATAGCAACTACCAATGCAAGAATAATCCTGAGATATGTTGTCCCGAACACCTGTGCTTCCCCCGTACTGCACTATTGTTATTGCTTACAGTGTACCTGCGCCCCACTTGATGTCTTCAACGAGCACGGTCGCCTGAAGAATCTTTCGCAGCTGTTTCAGCTCGTCCTGCCATTTATCCGCCCCGGCAATGTAAGCATCGACAGTCTTGTAGCGCTTAATTGTCAGTGATCGGCGTCGCCGTGCAAAGACTGGCCGGCGGCAACCATCGCTTCCTCACTGAGACCACCGCCTTGACTGGCTGCCTGCATGTTAGCGAGCATTTGTTTGGTTTCTTCGCGGCTATTAACGCGAGGAAAATCACCGTCCGGCACAGGCACACCGAGGAATTCACAAAGCGGGCCCCATCCTTCCTTGACCTGGAAGACCAGCAACCTGTCCGCGGGAACGGAGGCAATGATGTCAGCAGTTCGTTTTTCGAAGTAAGACACCATGAATTCCCTCTCATGCATCCTGTTGTCCAGCGTGTCGAAAATTATTCGTTGCATCAGCTCGCCGAACGGGCTCTTCTTGATAAACTTGATCAGTTCCGGTGACATAACCGTCTCATTCGTTGATTCAAACCACTTGTTTGGGTCGCGAATGGTCAGCAGGATTTTTGCATCAGGATAATGATCAGCCAGCTCCTCCCAGAATGTTGCTCCGGGATAGTCGACGGTGGCGCCGTAGTCAGCGAAAATTTCGTCCCAGTCACGATTACCATTCGCTGCGTCCACCCAGACTTTGGCCCGCGGCGGATTTTGCAGCACGTCAGTCATGTGATAGCAACGTCCAACGCCAAGTTGTTCCAATGCAACTTTTAGTGATGCGGTGCCGGTTCGTGCGAGGCCTGCGCCTATAACTTTTAATGCCATGGTGCTTATCCTTTTCTTGTAATAATGCTGTCCGCGATGCATTGATCGATGCGCCGGGAGTTTGATGCCTAATATAGCATCTGGCAGGTAAAGAACATTATTTTGCGGCTTCAATCCGCGTACAATTTACGACTATCGCCGCATAATTAAATATTCATGTCCTCTTCAAATCTGGCCGAGCTGGGCTGGGACTCTTTTTTCGTTCAACAATTCGCTGCTGATAGTTCATCAGCGCTAATTCCTGTGCGGATCATGAATGTGCAAAAATCGGGTCTGCAGGTGCTGGGAGAGAATATCCACGCGCATATCCAGTTGTCGGGCAGTGATCATGAGTTGCACGTTACGGTTGGTGACTGGCTGCTGGTCGATGAACAAAGCCATAAAATCGAGCGCCTGCTTGAGCGCAAAAGCCTTTTCAAACGGCGGGCACCCGGCAGTGATCGGCAGGAACAGTTCATCGCGGCCAACGTCGACACGCTGTTTATCGTTTCGTCGTGCAATGACGATTTCAATGAAGCGCGTCTCGAGCGCTACCTGGCAATCGCTCGCGAAGCCCAGGTGATGGTTATCATTATTTTGACCAAAGCCGATCTTGCTGAAAATTCGCAGGAGTATGTCAGCAGGGCAGCCAGACTTGCACCGGCATTGACGGTAGAAGCAGTCAATTCATTACAACGAGAGAATCTTGATTGTCTCCAGCCCTGGCTTGGCAACGGGCAAACAGTCGCCTTGCTCGGTTCATCCGGTGTCGGCAAGTCCACGTTGACGAATTCTTTGCTCGGCGAGCAGCAACTTGCGACGCAGGAAATTCGCGAGGGCGATGCAAAGGGCAGGCATACAACAACATCCAGGTCGATGCATCATCTGCCGGGTGGCGCGTGGTTGCTCGATACGCCCGGCATGCGTGAATTGCAGTTGACGGATGTGAAGGCCGGACTGGATGACGTTTTCGCGGAAATATCGGCGCTGGCTGCGGAATGCAAATTTGCCGATTGCGGTCACGAGGGAGAGCCCGGGTGCGCGGTGAATAAGGCAATCAAAAGCGGAGACATCGAACAGGCTCGATTGGAACGTTGGAAAAAACTCGTCAGGGAAGAAGCTCACAATTCAGCGTCAATTGCTGAGCGGCGCTCTCGGGATAAGGGCTTTGGCCGCCTGATTAAGAGTGTCTTGAAAGAAAAAAACGCCCGCAAAGGCGGCCAGGCTAGCTAGTCGGTGACAAGATGGCTTTCGGCGATGCCCAGTTTCTTCAATCTGGCGACCAGCGCGTCGAACTGGGTCACGTTGGCAATTGGTCCGATTCTTACGCGATAGAGCGTGGGCGATCGAGCGGTATCTTCCTGTACAAATGTTTTGCTAATGCCATTGTCGCGTAACAACGTTAAACGGCGCCTGGCGTTTTGCGCGTCGCCAAATGCGCCAACCTGCACGTATATCTGCGCTATGTTCCCAGCAGAGGCCGGACTGGCTGTGACTGGTTTGACCGCTGCGCTGGGTGCGGGAGCTTCGTCGAAGCTGATGGCAGTGATCTCAACCAGACCAGTGCCTGCCTGAATCATGTCGAGTTTCAACGCGGCTGAATATGAAAGATCAATCAGTCGGTTGTCCACAAACGGACCGCGATCGTTGACCCGGACCACAATGGAGCGGTTGTTTTTCAGGTTTCGGACTCGCACGTAGGTCGGCAACGGCAGCGTTTTGTGCGCCGCTGTCATTGCATGCATGTCGTAGGTTTCCTGGTTCGAGGTCTTGCGCCCATGAAACTTCTTGCCGTACCAGGACGCAACGCCGCGCTCCTGGTAGCCGTAACTGCTATCGAGAACACGGTAGGACTCGCCGTAGACCTCGTACAGGGGACCGTTGCCATAACGACTCCTGGGCTCCTCATGCGGGCGCGCATCGTCGGGCAACGAAGCGGGTGATTTTCCCGGCGCGGAATCCGGGGGCTGTGAAACGCAGGCGGGAAGTATCAGGAGGGGTAGAAGACAAACGACAAGGTGAGTCCGGTCACGACTCGCCACGATCAACCTCTAGTGCGATTTCCTGGCCAAGCTGGTGAACCGCGAGCGCGTACATGACGCTGGTGTTGTAACGAGTGATCACAAAAAAGTTGTGGAATCCCACCCAGTATTCTTCGCCGTCCTCACCAATCAGCGTTAACAATTGGCTTTTCTCGTCGCCAGCCAGCTCCGTCGAAAACAAAACTCCCTGGTGGCTCAGTGATGTCACTGTCTCTTTCGGCTTCAGCGTGTTCTTCGGCGTTTCGCCTTGCCATTGATCGCCAAGTCTCGCCTGTGCAACGACATCTGCGCCCTTTTCCCAGCCATGTCTGACGAAATAATTGGCAATACTGCCGATAACATCGCTCCAGTTTCCCCAGATGTCGCGTTTGCCATCGTCGGTAGAATCCACGGCGTAGGCACGATAACTGGACGGCATGAATTGCGGTCGGCCCATCGCGCCAGCGTAGGAACCGGTCGCGCTGGCTGCGTCCATTTGCTCTTCGCGAACCAGCAACAGGAACTGCTCAAGCTCCCTGCGAAAAAACTTGGCGCGTTTAGGGTAATCAAATGCCAACGTCGTCAATGCGTCCAGTACCCGGTAGCTGCCGGTAATGCGTCCGAAGTAAGTCTCGACACCAATTATGCCGACGAGAATTTCGACAGAGACGCCGGTCTCATTGCTGATTCGTTGCAATTCCTCGTCATGCTCACGCCAGAATGCGGCGCCCGCATTGATGCGTTCATTCGTTATAAAAATATCTCGATACTCGTGCCACTCTTTAGTGCCTTCCGCTGGGCGGCTAATTGCCTTGATGATGGAGTCCTTGGTTTCTGCCTCCACCAGATACCCGACCAGTGTGTCGCGATCGTAACTGTGTTCGCTGACCATGGTATCGATGAACTCCGCAACGTCCGGTCGTTCGACGTCGATGGCATGCGCCGGCAGTGCAAAAGAGACCAGAATACCCAGGGTAATTTTGATTTTTTGATTCATTAATGTGGCAACAATTTTCTGTGGCTGTGAATGGACATGAGAATACCGAATCCGGCCATTAGCGTCACCATTGACGTGCCACCGAAACTTACCAGCGGCAATGGCACGCCGACGACGGGAATGAGTCCCGTAACCATCGCAGTATTCACAAATACGTAGACAAAAAAAGTGAGGCTAATACTCCCTGCCAGTAACCTTGAAAACGTGTCTCTTGCCTGTGTTGCAATGTAGAGGCCACGTGCAACGAGGAACAGGTACAGTCCGAGCAGGCTTAGTACGCCCAGCAGGCCGAGCTCTTCACCCATTACTGCAAATATAAAATCAGTGTCACGCTCGGGCAGGAATTCCAGCTGCGCCTGGCTACCGTTGGTCCAGCCCTTACCGAACAGACCACCAGAACCAATGGCGATTTTGGATTGAATAATGTTGTAGCCGGCGCCAAGTGGATCTGAGTCCGGATTTAGCAGTGTCAGTACGCGTTGTTTCTGATAATCCTGCATGAAAGTCCATAGCACGTAGGCGCCGGGAATGGATGCAACACCGAGGAACAACATCACGCGAATCGACAAGCCGGCGAGGATAATGACCAGCACGCCGGAAGCGGCAATGAGCAGCGAAGTGCCGAGATCGGGCTGCACTGCGATCATTACGGTTGGAACGACAATCGCAATGCCTATGACGACAAGATCGGTGAATTTCGGCGGCAGCTGGCGGTTATGGAGGTACCAGGCTGCCATCATCGGCACTGCCAGTTTCATTATCTCCGACGGTTGAAAGCGAATGCCGATGTCGAGCCAGCGTTGCGCACCCTGTCCTATATCGCCACGGGCCAGAACCAGGACCAGCAGAATCAGGCCAAACAGGTAACCCCACGGGGTCCAGCGCCGTAGCAAATCGGGCGGCAGTTGCGCAACGATGAACATGGCGACCAGCGCGACAAACAGCCTTACGCACTGTTGCAGCCAGAGGTCAAAATCCTGTGCTACCGCTGAATACAGGACAATCAGGCCCAATGCACTGGTCAGTAGCAGGCCGCCGAGCAACGGCCCGTCCAGATTAGAGCGACGTATGAGATGGCCAAACCCACTCAGCGGGGCAACCTTGCGTTCGGACAGACCGTAGGTGTCGTTAAAGAGCATTGTTGTTGGCGCCCAGTTCATTCACGCCGAGGTATTCGTCAATGATATCTTTTGCAATTGGTGCGGCTACCCGACTACCGCTGGAGCCGTTCTCGATAATGACCGCGACCGCGATTTGCGGATCGTCAAGTGGTGCGAACGCTATGAACAGGGCGTGATCCCTCAGCAACTCGTCAATTTCCTCTTCGTCGTACTCGTCTTCCTGGGCGACAGTAAACACCTGCGCCGTGCCGCTTTTTCCAGCCATTTGGTATGCCGCACCAAGC
The DNA here is from genome assembly GCA_047620565.1 of Woeseiaceae bacterium. Classification (GTDB taxonomy): domain Bacteria; phylum Pseudomonadota; class Gammaproteobacteria; order Steroidobacterales; family Woeseiaceae; genus SZUA-117. The sequence goes on along the minus strand of JBLHLN010000012.1, from coordinate 8,452 downwards.
CCGGTTGCTCGTGCAGTGCCGGTCTCGCTTTGCATGACGTCATGCATGGCTGTAATGACGTTGTTCCAGTAAAACTCGTTGTCTATCTCCACTGCGGGAAGGGGTTCCGGGGCAATTAGCGTACGCTTGCCGGAAATCGGATCTTCAAACGCGCCAACGAGGTGGGGGACGAATCGTTTGCCTCGGGCCGCGAGTGTTGCAGTTGCGTTCGCGAGCTGCAGTGGCGTAACCAGCATGTAGCCCTGACCGATGGATGCAATGACAGTTTCCCCAGGAAACCAGACCTGGTCCGCGCGCTCGCGAAACGCAGAGCGTTTCCAGGCGCGCGACGGAAGCAGCCCTTTTGACTCGCCAACCATGTCAATCCCAGTGCCTTTGCCGAGCCCGAACTGGTCAAGGAAATATGCCATGCGGTCGATTCCGATATCACGACTGATTTCGTAAAAATACACGTCGCAGGACTCTACAATCGCATCATGCAAATCGACTTCGCCGTGTCCTTGAGGTTTCCAGTCCCTGTATCGATGCGAGCTGCCAGGCAGGCTGTACCAGCCGCGGCAAACAGTTCGGCGGGTCAGATTGGTTGCACCGGTTTCAAGCGCCGCAAGCGACAGCATTGGTTTGATAGTGGAACCGGGCGGGTAACCGCCGCGCACGGCGCGATTAAACAATGGTCGACGTTCATCGTTTTGCAGCGCGTTGTACTCGCTGATGCTCATGCCGACGGCAAACATGTTGGGATCAAACGAAGGCGCACTGACCAGCGCCAGGATGTCGCCATTATTCGGATCAATCGCAACAATGGAGCCACGACGTCCATCAAGGGACTTCGATGCAATTCGTTGCAGGTCAAGGTCAATGCTAAGGTGAATATTGATGCCGGGCGATGGCGATTCTCTTTCCGGTAAAGAATCTGCGAAGTCCCTCGTATCCGTTGGCACCTGCCGGCCGCGGGCGTTTGTAACGACCTGCCGGTAGCCTACTGTGCCGTGCAGATATTCTTCATTGAAATGTTCGACACCTGTCTTGCCGGTGTGCGATGTGCCGGCATAAGCTGTTGGATCGAGGTGTTCAAGATCGGCTGTGCTTAGTGCACCTACATAACCGATCGCGTGTGCAACGAGTTCGCCATCAGGGTAGTGACGCACCAGTCGTGGTTGAAAATCGACGCCAGGAAATTGTGGTCGCCTTATTGCAAAGTCGGCAATCTCATCGTCAGTAAGGCGAAAACGCAGCGTCACTGGCTTGAACCTGGGCCCGTTATTGCTGAGTCCGTTCAAGCGCGGAATGTCTTCCTCTTCGATCAGACCGATTTCTGCCAGTCGCGACAGAGTACTGTCGAGATCAGATACCTGTTCCGGAATCAGCTCCAGTTGATACGCAGGCAAATTCTCCGCGAGTACCCGGCCTTCACGATCAAAAATCAGGCCACGGGTTGCCGGTACCGCTTCGATGCGAATGCGATTGCCCTGCGATTTTTCGGAAAATAACTCGTAATCATAGACCTGCAGTTGCACCAGTCGCGCAATGACTATTCCCATAAGGATCACGCCGAAAACTGCGGCAAGAATTACCCGCGAGGCAAACAGCCTCCTTTCGGAGTGATGATCTTTGATGGGTGCGAACAGGCTCATGCGGAAAAACTACCTCTGAGCGCGAAAGCGCATGCTGGTGAATATCGATGACAAAAACGGCCAGAGAATCATGCCGCTGATGACAGGGCCCCAGTATGTCACGGCAGGCGCGTTGACGCCGGCAACGCCATTTATCCAGAACAAAATGAATCGATAAAGGGCAAGCAGCGCAAAAACCGTCGCTGTCAGTTGCAATGTTGGAAACTGGCGCAGCTGCAGGTGAAATTTCACTGTTATGTAGATAACCAGGCACAGAGCCAGTGCGTGCTGTCCCAGTAAGGTGCCTTGCGCCACATCGAGTACGAGTCCAACGATCCATGCACTGCCAACGCTGTACCCGCGCGGCGAATTCATGGACCAGTATATAAGGGTCAGCGCAAGCCAATCGGGACGATATGACTCAGCCCAGCCCGGTACCGGCGCGATGCTAAGCATTAGCGCTGCGATGATAGTCATAATGATCGGCTGCAGCCTGACTGTTCGTTGGCTACTCATCGGACGTATCCTCTGCAGGCGCAGCCGAAACTTCGTCGTCGATGACTTCCTCCACGGGGTCTTCTTCCCCGGTATTTTCTTTCTCGGTATTTATTTCTGACGCTTCTGCAGAATCATCTTCGGTATTGTCTTCGGAATTGCCTTCGACCTGTTCCTGCATTGGATCGTCGGCCGACCAGACCAACATGACTTCGCGAATCTGGTTGAGCGCAGCAGATGGCGTGGCAGTCACCGCGGCGAACGGCTCTTCGGGTTTGACGATTACGGAATCGATAATGGCGACGGGATACCCGGGCGGGAAGGCGCCGCCAAGACCGGACGTTACCAACAGGTCGCCCTGTTCGATGTCTGCGTTATTGGGCAGGAATGGCAGGTCAAGCCGATCGAACTCGCCGGTGCCAACCGCAATGGTTCGCAAACCGTTGCGATTGACTTCGACCGGCAGCGCGTGATCCGGGTCACTGATCAAAATTCCCTGCGACGACAGAATACCGGCTTCAATGATCTGCCCAACGACACCATTTGCATCGACGATCGTCTGTCCGTTGTAAACGCGATCGTTGGTTCCTTTGTCGACCACCAATACATGTCGGAACGGGTTCGAACTCGCGGACATGATTTCGGCGACGCGGACCTGGTCACGAACTCGCGACCTGGCCTCCAGCATCGCACGAAGACGTGCGTTTTCTGCCTCAAGTGCCGCGTATTTTTGCAACCGCGCCTGTGTCAACAAGCGCTCGATATTCAAGCGACTGTTCTCGAGTTGCAGATCATTGCGGCTTGCGGTGGTTTCCCCGGCCCAGCGCCAAATGGATACCGGTGCATCGACTATGACGCGAAGCGGGTAAACAGTGGCACCAATAGCTTTGCGAACTGCATCCAGATGATTGTCGCGATGGTCTATGACCATCAGCAGGATGCTCAGGCCAGCAAGGAGGAGAAAGCGAAGACCCAGCGCCGGCGAGTTCGGAGAAAGATGTTTGTCAGATGTGATTGGGGCCATCAGCGTAGTCTGGTCGCATAATGGTTCCTGGTCTTGTTTTTATTATTCCAAACCAAAGACAGCCGGGCCGTGTTCGTCGATCAATTCGATGACCCTGCCACCACCACGGGCGACGCAGGTCAGCGGATCGTCGGCGATGACGACCGGAAGGCCGGTTTCTTCCATCAAAAGCTTGTCGATATCGCGCAGCATTGCGCCACCACCCGTCAGGACGATGCCGCGTTCTGCCACGTCAGCGCCAAGCTCAGGTGGTGTCTGCTCCAGAGCTTCCTTGACTGCGCCAACAATGCCTTGCAGTGGTTCCTGCAAAGCTTCGAGAATTTCGTTGCTGTTCAGTGTGAAACTTCGTGGCACGCCTTCCGAAAGATTGCGGCCTTTGACAGAAATTTCGCGCACTTCCTGGCCCGGAAATGCGGAGCCAATTTCATGTTTGATGCGTTCTGCTGTGGCCTCACCAATAAGGATGCCGTAATTGCGCCGGACGTAGTTCGTAATCGCCTCGTCAAAACGGTCACCACCGATTCTGACCGATGCGGCATAGACAATGCCATTCAGTGAGATCACTGCGACTTCAGACGTGCCGCCACCAATATCCAGCACCATGGAGCCGCGCGCCTCATGCACCGGCATGCCAGCGCCAATAGCAGCTGCCATAGGTTCGGGAATCAGGTGTACTTTGCGTGCGCCGGCGCCTTCAGCTGACTCCCGAATTGCGCGTCGCTCGACCTGGGTAGAACCGTATGGCACACACACGAGAACTCGCGGGCTAGGCCGGAAGTAGCGGGTGCCGTGGGCTTTTCTGATGAAATGCTGCAGCATTTTCTCGGTTACCGTGAAGTCTGCGATGACGCCATCCTTCAACGGCCGGATTGCAGTGATATTGCCCGGCGTTCGACCGAGCATATTTTTTGCTTCGGCGCCGACTGCCTCGACCACACGTCCACCACGCCCGGAATCCTCGCGGATCGCGACGACCGACGGTTCATCGAGGACAATGCCGTGTCCACGGGAGTAAATTAGTGTGTTCGCAGTCCCGAGATCGATCGACAGATCGTTCGAGAAAAAACCTAGAATGTTCTTGAGCATGTGGGGGTAGAGTCCCGCAAAGCAAATCAACGTGGCAATGTAACAACGGACACGACATTGCACAAGACGGCGTGTATTATTGCTGCCCCTGACCCGCGAGGCACCTCGCCTGGCGCAGGAATCCGGAACCTCCCGTGTCGCTAACTAAAGAACAGGTCCAACACATCGCAACGCTCGCCCGACTCAAGCTTGCGGACGAGGAATTTGACGATGTCGTCGATAAATTGTCGCGAATCGTGGATTTTGTGGACCAGTTGCAGGCGGCGCCGACGGATAATGTCGTGCCCATGGCACATCCGCTGAACATGTCACAACGGCTGCGTGCCGACGAGGTGACAGAAAGCGACCAACGCGACCGGTTTCAGGAGAATGCACCTTCCACTGAGGATGGCTTCTACCTGGTGCCCAGAGTCATCGAGTAATTATGGGTACGGACCACGACGCATTGCATTTGCGGACGCTTGCGAGCCTTGCCAAAGGCCTGGCGAACGGCGAATTTACGTCCCGTGAGCTGACCGAAGCATTGTTGGCGCGTATTGCCGGCAACTCCCGCCTGAATGCATTCGTCACAGTTACTGATGATTTGGCGCTCGAGCGCGCGGACGTTGCCGACAAGGCCAGGGCCCGGGGCGAAGCGGGTTTGCTAAATGGTTTGCCAATTGTGCATAAGGATCTTTTTTGTACGAAGGGCGTATTGACAACCTGTGGCTCAAAAATTCTCGGCAATTTCGTCTCGCCCTACGATGCCACCGTCGTCGCCCGACTGAACGACGCTGGCGCGGTGATGCTCGGCAAGACCAACATGGACGAATTTGCAATGGGATCGTCAAACGAGACGAGTTGTTTCGGTCCTGTGAGCAACCCCTGGAATGAAAAACTGTCGCCTGGCGGTTCGTCAGGCGGATCCGCTGCCTCGGTTGCTGCCAGGCTGGTACCGGCGGCGACCGGTACAGACACCGGCGGGTCGATTCGTCAACCTGCTGCGCTCACAGGTACGGTTGGCCTGAAGGCAACCTATGGCCGGGTTTCGCGCTACGGCATGATTGCGTTTGCCTCGAGCCTCGATCAGGCAGGTGTTATCACACGGTCGGCTGAGGATGCCGCGATGTTGCTCGGCGCAATGGCGGGTTTCGACAAGAAAGATTCAACGTCAATGGATCACCCGGTACCAGACTACGTCGCAAGCCTTGCCCGGCCATTGAAAGGGCTCAGGGTCGGGGTCGTTCGTCAACATTTTGACGAAGGGCTGGACGAACAATGTGCGGCAAGAGTCAGGGCGGCGTTGGCGGACATCGAAAAAGAAGGTGCTGTTTTGGTTGAGGTCGATCTGCCAAACATCGATTTGTCGGTCCCTACTTATTATGTGGTTGCTCCGGCCGAATGCTCGTCAAACCTGTCGCGCTTTGATGGCGTGCGCTTCGGCTACCGGGCAGAGAACCCGGAGGACCTCCTGGATTTGTATTGCAGGAGTCGCGGAGAAGGATTCGGCGCGGAAGTCAAACGGCGGGTGATGACCGGCACCTATGTCCTGTCCGCAGGTTACTACGATGCGTACTATCTTAAGGCACAACGGGTCCGGCAGCTCATCAGTCAGGATTTCAAAAACGCATTTGCAGATGTTGATGTCATTGCCGGACCCACTGCGCCAACGACGGCGTTCGCGATCGGCGAGAAAACCGACGACCCGATAACAATGTATCTGAATGATATTTATACGATCGGCGCAAACCTCGCCGGATTGCCGGGCATCTCTATTCCATGCGGCTTCGCAGATGGACTGCCGGTCGGATTGCAGCTCGTCGGACCACATTTTGCGGAGGAGGCCCTGCTTGCCTGCGCGCATCAGTACCAGCAGCTAACGGACTGGCACGAGAAGGGACCGGAGGATTTCCTGTGAGTGCCGCGTGGGAAGTCGTCATCGGCCTGGAGATTCATACGCAGCTGGCGACCAAAAGCAAAATTTTTTCTGGTTCTTCAACTACTTATGGTGCAGCGCCGAATTCCCAGGCGTCACTCGTCGATCTTGGCTATCCCGGCACATTGCCAGTGCTCAACGGCCAGGTCGTCAGCAGGGCAGTGAAGTTCGGTCTCGCCGTCAACGCGACCATCGCGCCGCGTTCGGTGTTTGCAAGGAAAAACTATTTCTACCCTGATTTACCGAAGGGTTATCAAATCAGTCAGTTCGAGTTACCCATTGTTGAACACGGCGAATTATTTATTCGTGACGAGAACGATGAGGAGATGCGAATCCGCATCCTGCGTGCGCATCTTGAAGAAGATGCGGGCAAGTCCGTCCATGAAAACTTTGCTCGGGCAACCGGCGTCGATCTTAATCGCGCCGGCACCCCGTTGTTGGAAATTGTTTCGGAACCTGATCTTCGGTCTGCAAAGCAGGCGGTTGCTTACATGCGCAAGATTCACGCGATCGTCCGTTACCTGGAAATTTCCGATGGCAATATGCAGGAAGGATCATTTCGTTGCGATGCAAACGTCTCGGTCAGGCCAAGCGGGCAGGAAGAACTTGGCACGCGCGCAGAGATAAAGAACCTGAATTCATTTCGCTTTGTTGAAAAGGCAATCAACTTCGAAGTTGAACGGCAAATAGAACTGCTGCAGGAGGGCGGAACGGTTGTCCAGGAAACGCGCCTTTACGATTCTGACAAAGATGAAACCCGCTCGATGCGTAGCAAGGAAGAAGCGAACGACTACCGTTATTTTCCGGATCCGGACTTATTGCCTGTGGTGCTCGACGAAGAATTTATTGAAGCTGTTCGGCAAACACTGCCCGAGCTTCCTGATGCAAAAAAAGAACGTTTTGTTTCTGAGTACGATCTGAAACCTGCCGATGCGGAAATTCTGACACTGAACAAAGCTCTTGCAGCCTATTTCGAAGCCGTAGCCAGAGATTCCGCCATCCCGGCGCAGGTCGCCGCGAACTGGATTATCGGGGACCTGTCATCAGCACTTAACAAGGGCGGATTTGATATTCAGGAGAGCAAGATCGAAGCAGCTGCACTGGCCGGTTTGCTGGATCGTATTAACGACAACACTATTTCCGGGAAAATCGCGAAAGAGGTGTTCGAGGCAATGTGGTCAGGTGAGGGCAGCGCAGACGAGGTCATTGCGGCAAAAGGCCTGCAGCAAATCACGGATTCTGCGGCCATCGAGGGTATCGTCGACGCGGTGATCGAGCAGAATCCCGGTCAGGCCGCCGAGTTTCGCGCTGGCAAGGACAGGCTACTCGGGTTTTTTGTCGGGCAGGTCATGAAGCAGACGGGTGGCAAGGCCAATCCAGCGCAGGTTAATGAAATCATCAGGCGCAAATTAACATCAGACTAAAGGTCACAGCGCAAGAGTTATGTCATCCAAAGACACCGTCATACCATTTGTCTTCGAGTCGATCGCCGTTCGCGGAGCGCTGGTGCAAATGGACAGGACCTGGCGTCGTGTGCAATCAGGCCACGACTACCAGCAACCCGTGGCAGAGGTTTTGGGGCATGCCGCGGCGGCAACAGCGCTGATCGCGCAAAGCCTGAAGTTTAAAGGAACAGTTACACTGCAAATTAACAGTGACGGGCTCCTTGGCATGCTTGTGATGCAAGGCACTCATGAGCTTGATTTGCGCGGCATGGCCACGGCGCACGACGTTCCTGCCAAGGCTTCATTCGCAGACCTGATGACGAATGCTCGTTGCGCGGTGACCGTTGATGCCGGCGCAATGGAAAGACCCTACCAGGGAATTGTTGAAATGACTTCGCACTCCCTGGGAACCAGCCTCGAAAATTATTTCGCACGCTCGGTGCAGGTACCGAGCCACTTGCAACTGCGCAGCAACGAAACGTGTTGTGGCGGCATACTGCTGCAGCAGATGCCGGAGAAAAATCCGATAGGCGAGGATGACTGGCGCCGACTGGGATTTCTGGCTGAGACGCTGCGGACGGATGAGCTGGCAGATGGTGCCACGCAGGAGTTGCTGCACAAACTGTTTGCCGAAGATGATGTGCGCGCTTTCAAGGCCCGCGACTTACGCTTTCGCTGCCGCTGCTCGCAGACCAGGGTCGAGGAAGTGTTGCGCTTTCTGGGCGAGAAAGAAACCCGCGACGCCTGTGAGGAGAAGGGCGTTGTTGAGGTTACTTGTGAATACTGTGGCCGGATGCGTACTTTCGACGCTGTCGATATCCGCCGGGTCTTCGCTGGCCAGGCGATAAGCGCTTCGCGATCAGTCCACTAGGGC
>JBLHLN010000011.1:0-17354 GCA_047620565.1 Woeseiaceae bacterium | reverse complement strand
CGCTTAGCCTTGACGCTGTTCTTGGCACCCATATGGGTCCCCGTTCGCCGAACACTATTATGACCTATTTGTATCGCCTGGCCGGATCGCACGGCACGTTGAGCCAGCCAGCGGGTGGTATGAGCAGCGTGTCGGAAGCGCTCGCGCACGCGGCGCGCGATAGCGGCGCGACCATTCGCACGGGCATGAAAGTTAAAAGGGTGGTCATCGACAATGGCCGTGCTGCCGGGGTCGAGACCGAAAACGGTGAGGTATTTTCCAGCTGGATTGTCGTATCCAACGCCGATCCGAAAACAACCATCATGGATCTCGTTGGCGCGCGTAACGTCGAAACCGGATTTACGCGGAGAATTCATCACGTTCGCATGCAGGGCAATGCGGCAAAACTGCATCTGGCGCTTGATGGACTGCCAGATATCGCTGGCGTTGATAAAAGGGAATTCGGCGACCGGTTTGTAGTTGCGCCCGACGCTCATTACGTTGAACGCGCGTTCAATGCGGCGAAATACGGTGAGACCTCACCGAAACCTGTATTTGAGATTACCTTCCCGAGTTTTCGCGATGCGACACTGGCACCGACTGGCAATCAAGTCATGTCGGCGATCGTCCAGTACGCGCCCTACAAATTGAAAAAGGGCTGGTCAGATGAGAATCGCGAGGAATTCACGTCGTTGTGTATCGACACGCTGTCGGCAGTCATGCCGGACCTGCAGCAACGCATAACGGCCAGCGAGTTGCTGACGCCCGCAGATATCGAAGAGCAATTTCACATTTCAGGTGGTCACTGGCATCACGGCGAGCTATCACTGGATCAGTTCCTGTTCACCCGCCCGGTAGGTGGTGCGGCACAGTACGCAATGCCGCTCGACGGCCTGTATCTGTGTGGCGCCGGGGCGCACCCGGGCGGCGGGGTTAGCGGCGCTGCAGGCAGAAATGCGGCTCGCGCAATATTGAAAAGGGAGAAGTCAGCATGACGATCCAGGAAGTCCCGCAAGGCCGCCTGCGTTCGCCGTTTTATCCGCGACAGGCAGAGATCGACCGACTGAATCGCTGGCACGAGTGGAAGGGCTATTCGAGCGCCGATGGTTTTTACGACACCACACTGGAGTACTTCTCGGTGCGCAACACTACCGGTGTTTTCGATCTGACACCGATGACGAAGTACAGGATAACCGGACCAGACAGTCTCGAGTATCTGAACCGGTTGGTCACGCGAGATATGCGCAAGATTAAACCTGGCAGAGTCGCCTATGCAGTCTGGTGTAATGACGAAGGTCAGGTGATCGACGACGGCACCATCTTTCATCTGCGCGAAGGCGAATATCGTTTGTGCTCGCAGGAACGGCATATGGCGTGGCTGAAAGCTGCGGCAATCGGTATGGATGTGTCGATCGTTGAAGAAACGCATGAGATAGCTGCGCTTGCTGTGCAAGGTCCAACGTCATTCAGCATTCTGCAGAAAATGGGCCTTGGGGGTGAGGGTCTCGCTGACCTCAAGCTGTTCGGCCTCACGCATTTTGAATTCCAAGGTGCCGAATTAATGGTGTCGCGCACCGGCTTTACCGGCGACCTGGGTTATGAAATGTGGTTACCCGCAGACAAGGCTTTGGCGCTGTGGGACACATTGTTCGAGGCCGGCAAACTGCATGGAATCAGGGCAATGGGTACGCATGCGCTTGAGGAGGCAAGGATAGAAGCTGGTTTTATTGCTGCTTATATCGATTTTCTGCCCGCGGATGTCACAGTTCGCTCAGGTCGTTCGCGTTCGCCCCTTGAACTCGGCCTTGACTGGCTCGTGGATTTCAAAAAGCCGAACTTCAACGGCCGCAGGGCCCTGGCAGAAGAGAAGCGAACGGGTTCCAAATGGCGTCTTGTCAAACTGGATATTGAAGGCAACAAGCCGGCGCATCACTCTTACATATACGCACAACGTGGTGGACGCAAAAAAGACATCGGCTTCATCACCTCCGCTACCTGGTCACCGGTATGCAAGCAGAACATCGCGCTTGGCACGGTGCGGACGCCGCATGGCAATGTCGGCGATAAACTGTACGTTGAAATCTACTATCAACGTGAAATGCACTGGTCGAAGGTGATGGCGGAAGCGACTGTCGTCGACAAGCCGTTCTGGGATCCTCCGCGCAAACGGGCGACACCGCCGGGACCCTTCTGACGGTGGTGACGGTTCGTCGAAGACATTAGAGGCGAATAACAATGAATAACGAGACTCGAGCAGAACGCAGCTATACGCAAAGCAAGTCTGCCTGGATTCGACTACCTTCGTAAGGCGGGTCGGATGGATACGGTATACGCAGAAGATCACAACCTGCACGGAGGATTGCTTGATCCCCGCGGTAACGAGTGGAATGAGAGCGCTGAGTGTCCGGCGCGCGCGAACAATGTGTTGCAGGCAATTCGTGAGCAAAGTATCGGCAAGCTGATACTGCCGACGCATTTCGCAGACGAAAAAATAACGGCGATTCATGCACCCCACTATGTCGACTTCCTGAAGAACGTTTGGGCTGAATGGGTGGAATCGGGTGAAACGGCGAGCAACGCCCGGCCAGATACCTTTGTCGGCAAGGGTATGCGCTATGCAGACACGACGACAATAATTGGCAAGCTCGGCCGCTACTCCTTTGATGCAACGTCGCCTTTTGTCGAGGGTAGCTGGAAAGCTATTCGCACATCGGCAAACATCGCGTTGACGGCGGCAGAGCTGGTTCGCGGCGGCGAGCCACATGCATTCGCGTTGTGCCGGCCACCGGGTCATCACGCTACCGTCGACTACTGCGGCGGCTATTGCTATCTGAATAATACTGCGCTGGCCGTGCAATCCTTTCTGGATGGCGGCGCCCGCAAAGTAGCGGTGCTTGATGTCGACTACCATCACGGCAACGGTACGCAAAGTATTTTTTATGCGCGCAACGATGTGATGACAATTTCGTTACATGCAGATCCCAGCGTCGAGTATCCGTTTTTTCTTGGTTATGCGGACGAGCCGGGCGAGGAAAAGGGGCACGGCTTCAATATTAACTATCCTATGCCGTTCGGCACTGCCTGGGACACCTACCAGGTGGCGCTGCAGGATGCCTTACAGCAACTTCGGTCATTTTCTCCTGATGTGCTGGTGATTGCGTTGGGGCTGGATACTTTTGCAGGTGACCCGACAACCTATTTCGGCATAACGACAGAAGACTTTCAGCGCATGGGAAGCCTTATCAGCTCGCTCGGCATGCCAAAGCTGGTGGTGCTGGAGGGCGGGTATTCCGTCGAACACATTGGTGAAAACACGCTACGGTTCTTGGCAGGAATAGAAGGTTCCTGATCAGGTGCCGAACCTGGTCGTCAGGCGCTGTCTGCGAATACCCGGGATTTCTTGCGACGCTCCTGATAAATGACAGGCTCATAGGATGTCAGCCAGGCGAGGAATTCCTCGGACGGTAGTGGTTTGCTGAGAAAATACCCCTGTGCCTGTTCACAGCCAAGCCCGCAAAGCTTTCGCAACGTGTCTTCATCCTCGACACCCTCGGCGACAACATCAAGCTGCATGTTGTGCGACAACTCGATGACGGTCCTTACGATGGCCTCATTCATGTCATCACCCAGCATGTCCATGATGAACGATTTGTCGATCTTCAATTCGTGCAGCGGAATGTTGCGTAACTGCGCCAGGGAAGAATGGCCGGTGCCGAAATCGTCAATCGAAATCCTCACCCCGATGTCACGCAGGCACTCAAGCACCGCTATCGCGTGGTTAATATCCTGCATTACTGTGTTTTCGGTAATTTCAAGGGTCAGCCTGTTTGCAGTGACGTGGTGTTCTTTCAAAATCTGCAGTACGTAATAAGGCAGGTATTCATCCTGCAAATCACGGGCAGACAGGTTGACCGACATCTGCAGCGAAAATCCTCTTTCGTCCCATTCGTGACAGTAGCGTATGGCACGGGACAGAACATGGCGCGTCAGGTGAACAATTGTGCCGGCCTGTTCTGCTGCCGGGATAAAATCGTCCGGCGCGAGCAAGCCGAGTTCAGGGTGCTGCCATCTCACAAGCGCTTCGGCGCCACAAGGCTTGCCGTCGAACAGAGAGACCTTTGGCTGAAAATGCAGGCAGACTTCGTCCTTCTTTAGCGCGCTCCTTAAGTCATTAACTATGCGTAGTTGCCTGACGTAATGATCCTGGCGCCCCTCTTCATAAACTCTGACGCGTTCGTGACTTGCCTCGGCCTCGCTTCTGGCGATCGACGCATTTCGGAGCAATTCTGCGGCGTCTTCGCCGTGTCGTGGATACTCAGATACCCCTATTTCTGTTTGTAAAGTAATGTTGATGCGGTCGAGCGTAACGCCGGCGCCGAAGATGCTCTCAATTCTGTCCGCATAGGTAAGAGCGTTGTCTGCATCGCAATCGGGCAGTAACAACACAAATTCATTGGTACCGACATGACCGAGGATCTCGCCAGGATCGAGATTGACCCGCAAATGTTTCGCAGCAAGTGAAATTACCTCGTCACTCGCCTTGTGCCCAAGCGTCGAGGAGATTGCAGTCATTCTCAACAGACGTATGGACAGGACGGAGATTTTGCTCCTGGATTCCTGCGACTTTCGGATCGCGTCTGACAGGCTTCGCAGAATATTGCTGCGATTCGGCAGGTCCGTGAGAGAATCATGTAGTGCCTGGTGGGAGATGCGCTCTTCACGATCCGAGATAGCAGTTTGCATCGCGTTGAAGCTGGTTGCGAGTTCGCCAAATTCGTCGTTGGAGGAAACACCAACAATCGTATCGTATTTTCCCGACATCATTTGTCGGGCTGCATCGGTCAGCACCCGCAGTGGTTTCGCAATACTGCCCGAAACATAGGCGGCCGCGATTGCGACAAATACAAGCAGCGCCGCAGCGAATGCGATGAGACCGCGGCGTGCATCGGTATAGGGGAGCATCGCGTCGCGCATCGACCTTTGCAATGCGACAACAACGCGTTTGCTGTCATTACTAAACGGAACAGCGATAGTTAACTGGTCAACACCGCTGTTTGTCACCATGTAAACCGAATTCAGTGGTGCGTTGGAGCTAAATTCAGTTGGCGTGACATCCAGACTGTTGTTGACATTGCTCGCCGTCGCAATATGCCTGGGTTGACCGGCGTCATTTGCGACAATGGATACGTGGACACCAGTAAGACTGCTGATCCGTTCAGCCAGCCTGCTGTCAATTCGAAACCCAAGCACTACCCAGCCGATCTGCACCGGGGCGTGTAACGATACGGTAAACACGTGATAAGTCTCGCTGCCGATCGACAATGTTGACTGTGCGGCCTGACGAAGACTTGTGTCGTTAACGAGGTCAACGAAGTTTCTGTTGATGTTGCCTGCATTGTTCGCTGTGCTAACAACTTCGTTTCCGTCAAGATCCAGCAAAAATGCGACATCTGCGCCAACCCGCTGGCTGTGGTTCAGGAGTACGGAGCGAATGGTAGCCGCGTCACCGGTTGCCGCAGCCTCCTTTAAACCGAAATCGGATGCGATTACCTCGACACTGGTGCGCAACTGTTCGGCGCGGTCAGTGAGGAACTGAGTTACAACTTCGCCGCCGATCATCAGAGAGTCTCGGGCGCGGCCGTCGACGTCCGCCTGGACGGTTCTCATGACGGCGATCAGGGTGACGATTTGCGCCACCGCGAGGGGCACAATCGTGAGTAACAATAATTTGCTACGAAAGCTGGTTCGAAGATTCATTCAGCCGATTCCCATGTCAGCACCGGACTGACTTCTTAACTGCTAAAACATTTCGCGCGCGGCCTCAGATTTAGGTATTGCCGTGCACAGTCGTCAGAATTCAGTCTCTCCGGAATGATAGGGGCGTTCCGTCAAATAGAGTGTGCGACAGGTCACGGTTAGCTTGGCAGGCAGGGCCTTACACTGCGTCGGACACACTGAGGAATCGACGTGGAAGCGGCTTTGACAGACTCTATTTTTATGCGATGTGGCAGGCAGATTGTGCGGCTATGTGCCTGCATTCTTGTCTCGGCAAACCTGTTCGCCGCGAATCTTGAAGTGACCGTTGTGAATGTTAGTGGCGAGCCGGTGCCTGGCGTGGTCGTCTACACTGATTCACCCGCCGATCCGTCATTAGCTCCCGTATCGACCAGCGCTGTCATGGATCAGGTCGATACGCGCTTCGTGCCGCATGTTCTGGTCGTTCAGACTGGCACATCGGTGAGTTTTCCCAACAGTGATTTCGTCGCCCACCATGTGTACTCGTTTTCGACGCCGAACCAGTTTGTGTTGCCGTTGTATAAAGGCAATTTGCATGCTCCCGTAACGTTCAATCAAAGTGGTGTCGTGACTCTGGGTTGTAACATTCACGACGAAATGCTCGGTTACATCCTGGTTGTCGATAGTGCGACATTTGCTATGACAGATGTCGCAGGCAAAGCCACTCTCAACGTAGAAAACCCCGACGGTTATGTCGTCCGAATATGGAGCCCTCGCTTTCGCGAAAGTGATGAGCAACAGCGTGAAACTGTAGCGGCCGGAAAATCCGCGGACGTCACATTTTCACTAACACAAAAATTGCACGACCCTCATGATGCGGGGTCCACCGCACTGGCATGGAAAGACTACTAAGAATTGCTTTGGTCGCCTGCCTTCTTTTGACGGTGCCGGCGCATCCCTCACTGGCCCAAACAGATGTGCCTTCACGCCAGCACTTTACGACCGGCATTGATCTGAGTTTTGTGGATACGTCCGGCTATAAGTCCTGGACTGAAGGTTCCGTTGGCAAGCTGCGCTACGATGACAGCAGTGATGGCCTGGTCGTAAGTCGTGCATTCATCGACTACCGAGCCATGGTAACTGACACGCTGGCGGCGAATGTTGCCCTGGAGCTCTACAATGACAATCTCGGCGCCATCGCTGATTTTACGGAAGCCTATCTGGAGTGGCGACCGGTGCCGCGTTCCGCCAATCGCTACCGACTCAAGGCTGGCGCTTTCTATCCGCGGATATCGCTGGAAAACAGCGAACCAGGCTGGGGGAGTCCATACTCCCTGAGCTCATCCACGATCAATACCTGGGTCGCCGAGGAGCTGCGCACTTTTGGTGCGGAGCTGTCAGCCACGAGACGACTGCAAAGCCTGGGTGGTAACCAGCAGGTGGGTCTGCACGCTGCTGTTTTTTACGCAAATGATCCTGCAGGATCTCTGCTTGCATGGAAAGGATGGTCTGCGCATGACAGGCAAACCCGCTTTGGCGACGAGCTTCCGTTACCGCCATTGCCTACGATACAGCCCGGCGAAGTGTTCGAAAACCAGGATCCGTATGTTGCCCCGTTTCGGGAAATCGATAATCGGCCCGGCTACTATTTCGGCGGAGAATGGCGTTTCGGTCAGCGCGTGTTGCTGCGTGCTATGCATTACGATAACCGCGCCGATCCGACGGCTTTTGAAGATGGTCAGTATGCCTGGAAAACGGAATTTGACCATATTGGCGTGCAATTGTCGTTACCCGGAGATGTTGGCCTGATTTCACAATGGATGCGAGGGTCCACCGTCATGGGTCCAGTCGTCGACGGCGCGCACATGGTCGATACTGAATATGACAGCAAATTTCTCCTGCTGACCAAAGTACTCGACAATCATCGCCTGTCCGTTCGTTATGACGATTTCGAAGTCTCGCAGAATGATGACACCGACGAAGACAACAATCCCGAAAATGGTCATGTTTGGACAATTGCGTACCGATTCGACCATTCCGAGAATATTTCCTTTGCCGCCGAGTGGCTCAGTATCAAGACTCATCATTGCGGCTGGACCTACTACGACCTTAATCCGACCCGCACGGAAACGCAGCTGCAACTGAGCCTGCAACTGCGCTTCTCGAAGTGATGCTTGTAGTCTGCGGCTGGGGGACGGTAGTATCTTCGATCCAGGGTTTTGATCATCGGGCAATGAGCGAAACAAACAAATATTCCACTCTGTTGATAGGCGCAGGCCTGGCAATGCTTTCGCTGGCAAGCACAGCCGTTGCCGGCGACTCGCCAGTACTGACGAATGGCGTTACCGCTATGAGGCTGCCTGCATACCTGCTTGAAGTGCCCGAATCGGTAACAGATATCCTCATCGCGAACGCTGAGACCTCTACGATGCACCGATTTGTCAGGTCGGGCGACAGCGTTGTCGAAAAAGACCGCCGCTATATGTCGATAGGCCAGAATGGCATCGGCAAGGAAAAATCCCAGGACAAAAAAACGCCCCTCGGCGTGTATTTCATTACCGAGAGACTGGACACCAGCAAATTACACGACAAATACGGTGTCGCAGCTTTTCCGCTCGACTACCCAAATGTCTGGGACAGGCACAATAAACGCACCGGCCACGGCATCTGGCTGCACGGTGTTGACCAGAATAATCCGCAGCGTCCGCCACTGGATACGGATGGGTGCCTGTCATTGCCCAACGAGGAAATTCTCGCGCTTGCTGACGATCTTGAGCCGCTTGTCACGCCGGTAATCGTTGCCCGGCAGATAAAATGGGCAACCGCGGACGAGCTGCAAAGTATGCGTCTCGAATTTCGCGTTGCGCTGGATAAGTGGCGCGATAGCCTGGCCAGCGGAGATATCCTGACCTACCTGTCACTGTATGCCGATGAATTCAGCTATCGTAATTTGAATCGCGAAGAATGGGCGTCGTGGCGTATGGGGGTTTTCGAAGCCAATGTCCTGGATGGTGTCGAAATACGCGATCTGATGTTGATGGCTGACCCGGAAGTGAGTGATCTCTACATCAGCCGCTTCACACAAATATTGTCTACGAAAAGCGGCCCGGTGCAGACAACCAAGCGCCTTTACTGGCGTCGATCTGACAACAACAGCTGGAAAATCGTCTCGGAAGGGACCGGCTGAAAAATTATGTGGCAGCAGCTTTCGCTACTGCCGGCAAAGGCACGCTTTACCTGACCGTTTCCCGCGCGATCAGCTCGTCAATCAACTCCATCAACGGCGGATAACCGCCAGCTTCCTGGGCGCCGGTTCGGTACTTGCCATTAACGACTATCGCAGGGACGCTCGAGATGCTGTATCGGCGTGCGAGATCCTGTGCAACCCTGAGTTTTTGTGCGACTTCAAATGATCCCCAGGCAGTGGAGAAATCTTCCGCACTGACGCCGTGCGTTTCAAACAGGGCCATGATTGCGGCCTCCGATGCGAGGCGATTGCCGCGGCGATGGTACTCGGCAAACACTGCGGCGCGGAACTGCTCAGGATTCGCTATTTTGCCATTAGTGCCCAGCACGTCTTCGGTGTAGTAAAGCTGCGCGTGCAACTTGACCAGCGGGTTCCACACGGCCGGAATGCGTACGAAGCGAACGTTGGCAGGTTTGCTTTCAAGCCAGCGATTAACATAGGTTTCAAAATCATAGCAATGCGCGCAGCCGTACCAGAAAATCTCGGCTACCTCAATCTTGTCAGCGCCGCCCACGGTCGGCTGGGTAGGCACCAGGCGCGCGAAATGTGTGCCCTCTTTGAATTTCCAATCCTGGTTTTCGGCCGGCACGTCCGCCTGCGCCAGTATGATTGGCCGGTCATCAACTTCGGCTTCCTCGGCGGCAGACTCCTCCACCATTTGCGGCTGTTCTTCCTCATCGGCCACGACCTCTTCGCCCGGTGCTGTCTCGGGAGCGGGTTGTGCCTGCTCAACCACAACTGGTTCTGCTGGCAACGGTTCCTGTGTTTCCTGATTAAAAAACAGGTACCCGGCGAGGGCTACGGCGGCGAGGACGGCAACGATGGCAATGCGCTTCATATCTAAATCTCCGGAAAGAACTTTGGTTCTGACTGGCTCATTAATAAATGGTTTAGTGGAATTTCCCGATTATGTCACTGAAGTCCCTGGATGTACGAGGACACAGCGAGAATATCTTCTTCGCTCAGTTTGGCGGCGATGTCGCGCATAACCTTTGTCGGCCCGTCAGACTGTCGTGCGCCGCTCGCATAAGCGCGCAGTTGACCGGCATTGTAGGTCGCATACTGGCCTTTGAGTGACGGGTAAGACGCGGCCGGGTTGCCGCGACCGGTTGGACCGTGGCAGGCGATGCATGCCGCCGTGCTGTTCTCACGATTGCCGCCACGATACAGGCGCTGGCCGCGATTAACCGTCGCCGGGTCGGCAACGGCCTTTGCAGCTGCAGGCATCCCGGCATAGTAGACCGCCAGGTTTCGCATGTCCTCATCACTCAAAGACATGACCTGGCCCAGCATCAGGGGCTCGCTGCGCGTACCGTTCTTGAAAGCCTGAAGTTGCTCGACAATGTAGGTCGGGTGTTGCCCGGCCAGGCTGGGCCAGGCCGGATTGACGCTGTTGCCATCCGCACCATGACAAGCGGCGCAAGTGATGGACTTGTCTTTCCCCGCCTGCGCATCGCCCTCCATTAGCCCGTCCGCAATAGCTGCGCTGCTAAACAAAAGACATACACTAATCGCTGTGAACTTCATCGTCATATCTGCTAACCGTTACTTCTTGTGTGGCGCCCTCTCGATTGCCACAGATTATTCATTGCATAAAGAATGCGTAGTTACTGAACGTCAATGCGTTATTTTCCTGCAGCTGTCTAGTGGCTGACTGTACTCCGAGAAGTTTGCCAGCAGCCTTGCTGCGCGGTCTGTTAGCCGTCAATATAGGCCTCCGGCCGGCGCTGCAGGCCCCAAATTATACACATATCGGGGCCTGTTCCCATGTCGCAATTCCCTGACGCAAAGTTTGTTACGAGCGCAAACGCTGCCAGCCAGTTCCTGCCGGATAGCGGTGCGGAAGTTGCTGTGGCCGGCCGCTCAAATGCTGGCAAGTCCAGCGCTATCAACGTGATCGTGAATCGTCGCCAGTTCGCGCGCACCAGCAAAACCCCTGGTCGTACGCAACTCGTCAATTTTTTCGATCTGCGCAGTGGACAGCGCCTGGTGGACCTGCCGGGATACGGATTTGCCAAAGTCTCTGCGTCGACGAGGCGGCACTGGGGACAGCTTTTGGAGAGTTATTTTGAGCAACGGCAATGTCTCAAAGGACTGATCCTGGTTGTCGATGTACGCCGCCAGCTAATGGACTTCGATCGGCAAATGCTCGAGTTTGCCGCGTCCGTCGATTTGCCCGCACACCTGTTATTGACCAAGGCGGACAAGCTCAAGAGAGGCCAGGCCGCAACGGCATTGCTGCAGGTCAAAAAGGAGTTGGCAGATTCGGGCACGGCACAATTGTTTTCGGCATTGAAAAAATCCGGGGTCGACGAGGCCCGTGCGGTTCTGGAACAGTTTCTCGCACGAACTGGCGCCATCGTGAAATAAAAAACCCCGGCGTGCGTTGCAGCACCCGGGGTCAGTAAAGCAACAGGTTTGGGGTGACCGTGTTGCACGCCCGCTTAGGGAGGTAAGCGGACGAGTGACTAACGCACTCAGAAAATTAGAGTGGTTCTAACGGCGTGAGTTCCCTAAAAAATAACTTCTTGATTTGAATCAGGATTCACAAACGGTCAGTGTGCTTCGTCCCAATTCTGGCCGGTTCCTGCGTCGACCTTGAGGGGCACAGAAAGCTCGGCCGCGCCATTCATGAGATCAACAATCTGCTTGCGCACATCGTTGATGGCCTGCTCCTGTACCTCAAACACGAGTTCATCGTGAACCTGCATGATCATACGGGCCGGCGCCTGGTCTTCATCCAGCCAGTTTTGCACGCTAATCATCGCGCGCTTGATAATGTCGGCCGCCGTGCCTTGCATAGGCGCGTTGATAGCGCTGCGTTCAGCGTACTGTCTGCGTTGTACATTGCGATCGTTGATGTCTGGCAGGTAAAGGCGGCGGCCAAAGACAGTTTCTACGAAACCATCATCGCGTGCCTGTTGCCGAATGTCGTCCATGAACTTTTTGACGCCGGGGTAGCGAGCAAAATAAAGATCGATATATTCCTGTGCCTGACCGCGGCCAATACCCAGTTGCTTGCCGAGACCGAAAGCCGACATACCGTACATCAGGCCAAAGTTTATTGCCTTGGCGGAACGCCTGTGGTCGGTGGTCACATCGTCCGCGTTCACCCCAAACACCTCGGCCGCTGTCGCTCTGTGAACGTCGAGATCTTCCGCAAATGCGGCAACAAGGCCGGTGTCCCCTGACAGATGCGCCATGATGCGCAGTTCAATTTGAGAATAGTCAGCGGCGAGCAGGACGGCTCCAGGCGGGGCTATAAAAGCCTGCCGGATACGGCGGCCTTCAGGTGTTCGAATCGGTATGTTTTGCAGGTTGGGATCGGTCGAAGACAGTCGCCCGGTGGCAGCGACCGCCTGGTGGTATGAAGTATGAATCCGGCCGGTATCCGCAGCTATCTGTAACGGCAACTTGTCCGTATAGGTGCTTTTTAGTTTGCTGACACTGCGATACTCAAGAATGACGCGCGGCAATTCGTAGTCATCAGCAAGTTCCTGCAAGACGTCCTCGGCCGTGGAGGGTTGCCCTTTCGGCGTCTTGCGAACGACCGGCAGGCCCAGCTGGCCAAACAGAATTTCCTGAAGTTGTTTTGGCGAGCCAAGGTTGAAAGGACCGCCTGCCAGTTTGTGCGCTTCACCCTCGAGCCTGGTCATAGTCCTGGCGAGTTCCGCGCTCTGTATTTTCAACATTTCCCGATCTACCAGCACACCGGTTTCTTCCATTGCCAGCAGTATCGGTACCAATGGTTGTTCGATATTTGCGTAAACGTCCTGCAGCGATTTTGTTTTTCCCAATTCACCCCACAGGTGTTCGTGCAGGCTCAGCGTGATATCCGCATCTTCGGCCGCGTATGGCGCCGCCTGTTCCAGGTCGATCTGATTGAAGGTCAGTTGTTTGGCGCCTTTTCCGGCGACATCTTCGTAGTGAATGGTGTCGACATTCAGATAGAAGCGGGCAACCGAGTCCATGTCGTGACGCGTTGCAACACTGTTAAGGACATACGACTCCAGCATTGAATCGAATGCCAGTCCCTGCAGCGAGATACCGTAGCGTGCAAAAATGTGCGCATCGTATTTGAGGTGATGGCCGACCTTTTTCTTGTTCGGATCTTCGAGGAAGTCACGCAATGCCTCAAGTACTGTATCGCGATCAAGTTGATCGGGGGCGCCCGGATAGTCATGAGTCAACGGGATGTAGGCTGCCTCACCTTTTCTGACGGCGAGCGAGATACCAACCAGCTCGGCCTGCATGTAGTTAATGCTGGTCGTTTCTGTGTCCACTGCAACGAGTTCTGCCGAATTGACCTTCTCTAACCAATGGTCGAAATCTTTCTGCTGCAAAATCGTTTGATAATCGCCTTTGGATTGCTTTTGCGGAGCGACTACCTCAATTGCGTCCTCCGCTGCCTCATCCAGCTGCCGCAGTAGCCGCTTCAATTCGAGCCTCTGGTACAACGGACGCAGGACCTTTTCATCCGCAGCCACCCTCGTCAGGTCTGCCGGCCCCTGCTTGAGATCAACTTCCTGGTCGATTGTCGCCAGTCGCTGAGACAGCTCCAGCTGCTCCAGGTTATCCCGCAAACTCTCACCCACTTTGCCGCTGATGTTTTCAGCGTTGGCGACAATTTCAGCGACGCTGCCATATTGATTGAGCCATTTGGCCGCCGTCTTGGCGCCGACCTTGGGAACGCCCGGAATGTTATCCGACGCATCGCCGACCAGCGCCAGGTAGTCGATGATTTGCTCCGGGTACACGTCAAATTTTTTCTTTACACCTTCCCGGTCAAGCAATGTGTCGGACATCGTGTTGACCAGGGTGATGTCGTCGTCAACCAGTTGCGCCATATCCTTGTCGCCAGTTGATACGAGTACCTTCATGCCCGCAGCTTTGCCCTGGCGACACAGCGTGCCAATCACATCGTCGGCTTCTACACCTGCGACTCGCAACAACGGCAATCCCATGGCCGGCACAGCTTCAAGCAGCGGCTCTACCTGTGCGCGCAGGTCGTCCGGCATAGGCGGTCGATTGGCCTTGTAGTCCTCGAACAATTCATCGCGAAATGTTTTTCCCGGCGCATCGAAGATCACTACAAAATGCACAGTGTCGTGTTCTCTGCTGAGTTTCTGAATCATGTTCAGGACGCCGTGAATCGCGCCGGTCGGTTCACCGCGGGAGTTCGTCAGCTTGGGCAGCGCATGATATGCGCGATATAAATAGGAGGATCCGTCCACGAGGACGAGTTTGCTGTCGCTCATCAGCTTTGCCGCTCAGTTTCTTGCGAGCCAGGCTCGCAGCATTTTAGTTTATGCTTATTGGTTTTTTGTTGTCGTCTTCGTCGTCTTCGGCTTCACCGCCCGAACCGCTCGACGATTGTTGTGGTATCGATGTGCTGACTTCATTGGTGTTGCCAGGCAAAAACAGCTGTCCCTTCTGACCGCATCCGGCTATGAAGATGAAGGAAAATACCAGTATAAACAGGACTTTCGTGTGACTGTGCATGACAACCGACCATCGTTACAGCAATGCCACAAATGTTATACCAGATGAAACTGCAATTCTGTGAAATGACGCAGCGAATTAATGACCGTGGCCCAGTATTTGCTGCAGGATTGCCATTGGCGCAAGCATCCGAAATGGTTTTGTTCACGAGTGCCTGCGTCGATTTTTTATGCTCGACAATTCTACCGGGTTTCCGGCGAGGATAGCAGCACGACAATACTTCCGAACCGAATTGATCCGATGCTGCTAAAATCTGCTGCGATTAAAAGGAGTTATGTTATGCAGGCACCGCAAACGGTGGAAGTAGCGGCAACGGGTGATGCGGAGGGCAGCGTTATCTGGTTGCACGGATTGGGCGCGGATGGGCACGACTTCGAGGCAATTATTCCTGAACTCAGGCTTGCAGGCGCTCTGCAACTCAGATTTGTTTTTCCGCACGCACCAGTGCGTGCGGTCACTATCAACAACGGCATGAGCATGCGCGCCTGGTATGACATTCTCAGCCTGGATCGCGGTGGGCCGCAGGACGAAGCGGGCGTGCGGGAAAGCAGCGAACTCCTGCTGCAACTGATCGAAAATGAGCACGAACGTGGAATTCCCTACGAAAAAATAACTATTGCGGGTTTTTCGCAAGGCGGTGCAATCGCATTACACACGGCGCTAAGGTTTCCGCAGCGGCTCGCGGGAGTCATGGCCTTGTCAACCTACCTGCCACTGCAGAGCAAGTTCGAGGCTGAGGTAGCGACCAACACTGAAGCGCAAGATCGCGATTTACCGGTTTTTTTCGCGCACGGATCTTTCGACCCGGTACTGCCAATGGTATTAGGCGAGAAGTCCATGACGCGAATCAAAACAGCAGGCTACAGGGTCGAATGGCACGAATACCCGATGGCGCACGCGCTGTGTGCACAGGAGATCACTGACATCAGAAGCTGGCTCTTGTCGGTGTACAAGTGAGACGACTGGATCCACGGTGAGCGCTCTACTCACGTTGCCACGAAACTGAACCTCGATTCACCGCTTGGTTTGCCATTTGCATCAAAGCGTTTTTCCGACAACGAGATTTTTTCGTCGTAACCCCAAAGTAATGTGCTTATGCAACGCGTGCCGTAGTCCGGCGTCTGGATGAACGGAGCGCTAAGCGCCCTGGCCAGTTCGAATGACAACGAGTCGTTGCCCACTTCCGCAGCTGTTGCTGTTTGTCGGTCTTCCATGAGGCGCAGCAGCTCGGATTCATTGACCGCAGCATTGCTCACCAGGTCGGATAACCCATCCCTGGTACGAAGCAGCTTTGGCCACGGCGTATCCAGCGAGGCATTGCTGAGGCCGTAGACACCGCTCGCCAGGCCAGATGGCTTGTCGCCGCGATTGGAAACATAGCAGAGCTCATTACTGTCGGCTGTAAGCAGGCTGAAACCGGCATAACGATCTCCTTCAATGGCGGCATTGAACTGGCCGGGCGTTGCGTTACCGCCAACAAAATTGCTGACCAGCTCGCCCCGCGATTTCCGCTTGCCGCGCGGACTGTCAGGGTCACGATAATTGGTAACGGTCGAAAAGTGACCGCCTTTTGCCGCCGCCAGCCAGGTTCCTCCCGCCAGCAGGTCGCGGCCCGCGACAATGTCGGGCTGGTCTGGCCACCAGTGCATTTTTTGCGACGGTCGTGCGTGAAACTCATCGCGATTGGCAGCGAGTATCAGCCGATATTCAGGGTGAACTTTCCAGGCAAAAACGACCAGGCACATGTGCTTTACCTTAGTCGGCGCCGCCAGCAAGCCACTGATCAACGAGGCGCCGCGCGATCGAGACCCGATAGGGCAGTTTGGGAAACCCCGAACGCAGCTCCTTGCGCGTAAACCACTGTGCGTCCTCAAGCTCACCATCATTGAGCCTGATATCGCTGGAGGACGCATATGCTTTGAAGCCGAGCATAAGAGACGAGGGGAAGGGCCATGGCTGCGAGCTGTGATACTGCACACCGGCCACACGTATGTTGGTTTCCTCGAACACTTCCCGACGCACCGCATCCTCCAGGCTTTCGCCGGGTTCAACGAAGCCGGCAATGGTCGAATAGCGACCCTCCGGCCAGTTTTGTTGTCGGCCAAGCAGGCATCGGTCATCATTTTCGACAATGACAATAATGGCCGGATCGACTCTTGGAAAAATGCGTGCGCCGCAATCGTCATTCAGGCACAAGCGGGAATTTCCACCTGCTTCTGCGCGAGACAATGAGCCGCAACTGCCACAAAATTTCTGCATGCCGTGCCAAAGAACCAGGGCACGAGCATGTGCCACCAGGTTGGCATCGTCTGCTGACAGCATGCTGCCGAGATAGCGCAGGTCGTGAAATTCGCCGACGTCAGCAAACGGCGGTTCGCCGGCTCCATCAATACCTAATGCGAATGCCGGGCTGTCCCTGTACATGCCGAGAAAAATCGTCGCATCCTGATGAGAAAATGACTCAGCCTGCTCCCGCCGCAACAAAACCGCGCGCAGCGGTTCGCCACTGGCGAGGCACTTGTCACCCCATACCGGTACGAAACAGGCATCGTCGCTTTGCAGCATTTCCGCCAGCCATTCGGGATCTTCCCGCCGGTGTCCATTTCGATCGACGAATGCACCGGCAAAAATATTGTGGCTCGTCATGGCCGGCAGTGTACCGATTTATCATGCCGGGTAGGAATTCTGGCTAATCTCGCAGCTTGGACAGCGGTGCCGATCAAGCGCGTACGCGTCCTGCACGTAGCGAGTTTTACAGTCTGCACAAACGGCGAGGCAAAGCTCGTCATTGCGGGTAACATTTTGTAGCAGGTTCCAGGCCCACTCAAAGTTGAGCTTGTGATCAGGATGCAGCAGCAAGTAAGTTTCGAACGCGCGACAAACGCGGTGA
>JBLHLN010000010.1:0-18085 GCA_047620565.1 Woeseiaceae bacterium | reverse complement strand
GATTCCGGGGCCCGGTGCCTGCGGAGGCATGTACACAGCCAATACGATGGCGTCCGCCATTGAGGCCATGGGAATGAGCCTCGCCAACAGTTCCGCACAGGAAGCAGTATCGGAAAGCAAAGCAGACGATTGTCGACGCGCCGGCGCAGCAGTACTCAATTTGATCAGGAAAGACATTAAGCCGTCAGACATCATGACCAGAAAGGCTTTCGAGAACGCTGTCACGATGGTCAACGCAATTGGCGGATCAACGAATGCGGTGCTGCATTTATTGGCGATGGCTCGCGAGGCCAATGTACAACTAGATCTCGATGACTTCACGAAGATCGGCGCCAAAGTACCTGTGCTTGCGGACGTTAAACCCAGTGGCAAATACCTGATGTCCGAATTAATTGAGATTGGTGGCATTCAACCGTTGATGAAACGCTTGCTGGACCGGGGCTTGCTACATGGTGACTGCATGACGGTAACAGGCCTTACGCTTGCCGAGAATCTCGCTGATGTCGAAGACTACCCGCAGGGTCAGAATATCGTTCGCGATTTCGATAAGCCGATTAAACCCGAGGGCCACCTTGTGGTTCTCTACGGAAACCTGGCGCCCGATGGCGCGGTCGCAAAAATAACCGGCAAAGAAGGACTGCGTTTTGAGGGTACCGCACGAGTATTCCATTCAGAGGAACTGGCATTGCAGGCAATTCTGGATGGCAAGATCGTTGCGGGCGACGTTGTCGTTATTCGCTATGAAGGTCCAAAGGGCGGTCCTGGCATGCGGGAGATGCTCAGCCCGACCGGAGCCATAATGGGCAAAGGACTCGGTAACGATGTGGCTCTCATTACTGACGGGCGATTTTCCGGCGGCAGCCACGGCTTTGTCGTTGGTCATGTCTCCCCGGAAGCAGCCGTTGGTGGGCCGATAGCGCTGATCGAAGATGGCGACACAATCACCATTGACGCGCAGGAACGTCGCCTCGATCTGGGCATCTCAGCCGATGAAATGGCGAAACGTCGCGACGCCTGGATTCGCCCTGAGTCTTCTGTGTCTCGCGGAACACTTGCAAAATATCGCGCCGAAGTACTTTCGGCGTCGGAGGGTGCGGTAACGGTAGCGCCACCATGGGAAAACGGCGGCTCCGGGGCTTGACCTTCGCGTTTTGGTTCGCTTTACTCCATCAATATATTAGATATCTGCCCAGGCATTGTGCCGTGGCATCGAAAAATTTGATGCCCGATTATTATAAAAACTAATGGCGCGCCAGAGGTGCATGGGTAAGAGCGGCGACGCAACCGGCCGATTATTAGAGCTCGGAAGTCGTCATAAAACCCGCAAGGATCTCCGTGCGGGTTTTTTTTTGGCAGGAAAAATTAGGGAACGAGTTTGAACGAAACGGAACTTTGGTGGCAAAAGAAACGTGAGCAGTTGCTGAACATTGCGGCCGAAAATCTCAACGCCTATGTTTATGACCTCGACACGGTAAGTTTGGCGGTTCGCGAAATTTCATCACTTCAGTCTGTAAGCCGGGTCTTATACGCCGTCAAAGCCAATTGCAATGGCGACGTGCTTTTAAACCTGGCTGATTCAGGCGCGGATTTTGATTGTGTTTCTCCTGGCGAAGTTAATCGACTTCTCGACGTCATTCCGAATCTCGACGTAAGTCGAATACTCTTTACGCCGAATTTTGCGCCGCGACGGGAGTACGAATGGGGGATTGAGCAAGGAATTACGCTGACCCTCGATAGTTTGTACCCTTTACAGGAATGGCCGGAATTGTTTGCCGGTCAGGAGATTCTGGTTCGCATCGATCCTGGTGAAGGACAAGGTCACCATGCGCATGTCACGACGGCGGGTTCGCAATCAAAATTTGGCATTTCCCGGACGGAAGTGGATGAGCTGGTCAGTCTGGTGGAGAAGGCGAATGCCAGCGTAATCGGTATTCATGCGCACAGCGGGTCCGGGATCCTGGATCCCGGCAACTGGCAGGCGGTTGCTCGGGAGCTGGTCAAAGTGGCCGAAAAATTTCCCGACGCCCGCATTCTTGACCTCGGTGGCGGTATAGGGGTACCGGAAAAGCGTGGCGACAAAGGGTTTGACCTGGCCGTGCTCGATAACATGCTGCTCGAGTTTCTGGCCGAGCACCCGAAATTTGAACTGTGGCTCGAACCGGGGCGCTTCCTCGTATCGGGAGCCGGTGTGTTACTAGCCCATGTGACCCAGGTAAAAGGTAAGGACGGCGCGAAATATATCGGTGTTAGTACCGGTATAAACTCTCTCATCAGACCTGCGTTATATGACGCATATCATGAAATCGTGAATCTTAGTCGCCTTTCTGAGGAAGCGAGTGAATCCGTCTCTGTGGTTGGTCCGATTTGCGAAACCGGAGATCAGCTGGGCAGCGATCGGTTGCTGCCGCCGTCCAGTGAAAACGATGTTGTACTGATCGCAAACGCGGGCGCGTACGGGCAGGTTATGAGTTCGTTGTACAATTTGCGCGAGGTACCGCCGGAAATTTCGATCTGACGCGGGTCGTCAAAACATAAATCAAAGTCGAAGTGCATCGATTGGGGACAAAAAATGGCTACACGACGTGAATTCCTGGGAGCGACTGTCGCTGCCAGCATGCTGGCAATGCATAAACAAACCGGGGTTTTCGCTCAATCTGGCGGAATGAAACTGTTGATCCTGGGTGGAACCGGATTCATCGGTCCGCATCTCGTTAACTATGCGATGCGTCGTGGTCACAAGATCACCTTGTTCAACCGTGGTCGGACAAATACGCACTTGTTTCCCGAAGCTGAGAAACTGGTTGGCGACCGCAACGACGATCTGTCCGCTCTGGAGGGTCGTCGCTGGGATGCGGTCATTGATAACTCCGGATACACGCCGCAACAGGTTCGGCTCAGCGTCGATTTGCTAAAAGACGCTTGCGACCAGTATCTATTCACGTCAACTCGATCTGTCTATCATGAATTCACTTCCGCAGTGATGGACGAAGATGCACCGACTGGTCCACGTGATATTCCTGAATCGGAATGGGATGGCTACGGACCGAATAAAGTTCTCGCTGAACGCATCGTCATGGAAGCTTTTGGTTCGCGAACACTCATTACGCGACCGCCGGTGATTGTCGGTCCGGGGGACCGCTCGGACCGATTTACGTACTGGGTCGATCGCATTGACGATGGCGGCGACATACTGGTGCAAGGTGATATGACGGATCCGATTCAGTTCGTCGACGTTCGGGATCTTTCCGAATTCTACGTACGATTGGTGGAGTCACAGACCACCGGTATTTTCAATACAGAAGGCCCGGGTTCTGCTTTGAACACCGCAGGGCTTGTTCACGGGATAAAGTCCATTACGTCAACGCCGTCAACGTTTAGCCGGGTCGACTGGGATTTTCTGATCAACGAAGGAGAGGTACCGCAGGGTAGCCTGACATTTTGGCAACCGCCTCGCGGACGGTATCTTCACTACGGGCACATGGTTAATCGTCGTGCTATCGCAGCCGGAATGACATTCAGGCCGCTGGCGGTCATTGCCAAAGATACCCTTGACTGGCATCGCACAAGGACGCCGGAACAACAGCAGACATTGCGCACGGGTTTGACGCGCCAAAGAGAGGCGGAATTGCTGGCCCTGTGGCGCTCCGCATGATCTTGTAATTCATTTGTGCATTGGCGGGTCTTCTACAGTATCAATCTGAGGAGAACTGCCATGTTTGAGCAACTCAATGCACTACAACCAAGGGCACACTGGCTTTTACGCGTAGCGTTTGGGTCTGTATTCATATTCCACGGTGTCGGTAAGGTCGCCAGTTTTGCGGCATTTTCCGGCATGATGGGGTTGAGCGTGCCAGTTGCCGCCCTGGTTACTTTCGCGGAAATCGCCGCAGGGTTTGGCATCATAATTGGCGGATTCGGCAACGAACGGGTTACCCGTCTTGCGGGGCTTGCTGCCATACCAGTATTGCTCGGTGCAATATTTATGGTGCACGGGCCACGCTGGAGTTTCGTAGCCACGGAAGAATTTCCAATGGGTGGTATGGAATTTCAGGTGGTTTTGTTGCTAATTGCCACGTACTTCCTGATAGCGGGTAACGAACAAAGTCACTCAAGTTAGCGATTCAGGCCGATGCCGGTCCTGTAATACTCCGACGACCTCGTCAAGCGCTATGCTTTTGCACTTGAGCAATACGAGCAAGTGATAAAGGAGGTCGGCCGCTTCCTGCAGTTGTTCGTCGCGATCACCGGCGGTCGCTGCAAGCGCCAGCTCCACTGCTTCTTCTCCGACTTTTTGTGCGACACGCTTATCGCCGGCCGCGACCAGTGTCGCCGTGTAACTCTCTGGCGCGTCGTCAATGACTCGTTGATGAATAATTCCTTCGAGTTTATGCAGGAATTCCAGTCGTGTATTGTCCATGCCGTTTCTTTCCCTCAAACGCGAACTGAAATGTCGTTTGCGTCCAAATACTGCTTCAGATTCTGAACGTTGATTTCGCCGCTGTGAAATACACTGGCCGCAAGTGCACCGTCAACACGGGCGGAATTGAAAACGTTGAAAAAGTGTTGCTGATTACCGGCGCCGCCCGATGCGATCAAAGGCACTGTGCAAATCTCGCGAACGGCGGCTAGTTGCTGAATATCGTAGCCTTGTCGAACGCCATCCTGGTTCATGCAATTCAGAACGACCTCGCCGACGCCACGTTGCTGTGCCTCCGATATCCAGTCAAGGGTTAGACGACTCGCGGCCGAGGTTTTAAGCGGATCGCCTGTGTTTTGGTACACCTCAAGACGACCGTTTTCTTCGTGGCTGTCCACGCCAAGAACCACGCATTGCGAGCCGAATCGGCGCGCAAGCAGGTCAATGAGGTTTGGATCAGCAAGCGCCGGTGAATTGATCGATATCTTGTCCGCGCCCTGGCCTAGAATTTCCTCTGCATCCGCAATGCTACGGATACCTCCGGCTACACAGAAAGGAATGTCCAGCACTGCCGCAACATTGTTTACCCACGTGCGGTCCACGGTGCGTCCGTCCGGGCTCGCCGTAATATCATAAAAAACCAATTCGTCCGCGCCTGCTGTGCAGTATCGTTCCGCTAGTTCGAGTATCTCGCCGACGATACGATGATCGCGAAAGCGAACGCCTTTGACGACTTTGCCGTCTCGAACATCAAGGCAGGGAATTATGCGTCGCGCAGGAATGTCGTTATCTCCGCCGGCGAAATGCACCCGTCAAGTAATGCACGCCCGGAAATTGCGGCCGTCGCGCCAGCATCGGCCAGTGCTTGCAGGTCACTGGCGCTACGTACGCCACCGGAGGCCTGCAACTGTATGTGCGGATAGCGCGAAATGAAGTCACGATAAAGATCGATATTCGGTCCTGTCATCGCGCCATCGCAGCTGATGTCGGTGCATAAAACGTGCTGCAGGTCTGCGTCGCTATATTCATCCATGCATTGCCACAGCGTCTTATTCAGGGTGTTTGCCCAACCATGTGTCGCAAGCCGCGGCACGCCGGATTCATCAATACGCACATCGAGTGCCAGAACAATTTTCGTGCCGCCTGCGGAGCCAAGCCATTTCCGGACCGACGCGGCATCTGTTACGGCAGCGCTGCCGATGACACACCTGGTGACACCAATATCAAGCCAGTGCGTGAGTATCTTTTCGTCACGAATTCCGCCGCCCAGTTGAATGGCCAGGTCGGTCGTGTTCGCTATTTGGCGGACGATATCCTGGTTGCGCTGTGTTCCGGATCGCGCGCCATCGAGGTCTACGATATGTAGCCGGTTGAAATCCAGACTTGCGAAATCATGCGCAACAGCGACAGGGTCGGCGCTGTACTCGGTTTTCTGATCGAACTGGCCCTGGTACAGACGTACGCACTTGCCACTTTTTAGGTCGATCGCCGGAATGACGTTCATTTTCGCAGCGCCAGGAAATTTCTCAGCAACCGGGAACCCGCTGCACCTGATCGTTCGGGATGAAATTGTGCAGTATGAAAATTGCCAGCGGAATTGATTGCTGCAAAATTCGACGTGTGCTCTGCGGTCGCGACTGTGTTCTTGACAACTGGCATGGCGAAACTATGTATGAAATAGAACCAGGCGCCGTCTTCGATTCCCTCCAGCAACGGGTGTTGCTTGCATATCGTCGTCCGGCACCAGCCCATATTGGGTACCGGGTTTTCAGGTGCCGCTCGCAATTTTGACGCTGTGCATGGAAAAACGCCGATACAAGTGACGTCGTCTTCCTCCGAATGTGCGGCAAGAAGCTGCATGCCCAGGCAAATGCCCAGCAACGGTTGCCTGAGAGAGCGGATGAGCGGGACAAGGTTGTTGTCATTGAGTCTTGCCATTGCCGGCGCTGCTGCGCCAACGCCGGGAAGGATGACGTGAGTCGCCGCTTCAATAATTGCGGCGTCTGTTGTCAAAACGCTGTTCGCGTCGACGCGCTGCAGTGCGTATTGCAGTGAGGCGATATTAGCGCCGCCGCCGTCAATAATTGCGACTTCTGCTGCGGCCATCTCAGCTCAAAACGCCTTTCGTGGACGGTAATTGCGAATCTGTGACGTTTATGGCCTGGCGCAATGCCCGGCCGACACACTTGAAACAAGCCTCTATCATGTGATGATTGTTGTCGCCGGTGACTTCGATATGTAGTGCCGCGCCCAGGGATTCCGCCAGAGACTGAAAGAAATGCGTAACCAGTTCAGAGGGCAGACCGCCAACTGATTCGCGACTGAATTCACCGCTGAAAACAAATGCCGCTCTGCCAGACAAATCGAGCGAGACGCGCGCCTCGCTCTCGTCCATCGGCAACAGGAACCCATAGCGAGCAATGCCGCGTTTGTCGCCCAGCGCCTTTCTCAGTGCGGTTCCGATACATATCGCAGTGTCCTCGACAGTGTGATGTTCATCGATCTGCAGATCTCCATCGCAACTGAGGGTAAGCGCGAAGCCACCATGCCGGGCAATCTGCTCAAGCATGTGGTCATAGAAGCCAATGCCGCTATTGATCTCAACAGGGCCTGCGTCATCCAGATTGACTGTGACGCAAATGCTGGTTTCGCGGGTGGTTCTTTCGATACGTGCTGATCGTTGCCGTGAAACCAACGCACTCCTGATGCCATCCCAGGATTGCGCTGCGTCACCATTGGGATCGACCATGAAGCCATTTATGCCAAGATTCCTTGCAAGGTCCAGGTCGGACTGTCGATCGCCAATTACGGCGCAGTTCTCGACGTCCAGCGATGTCTTCGCGAGGAAACGGCTTAACAAGCCAGTTTTTGGTTTGCGGCAGCCGCAGCCATCTTCTTCAAAATGAGGGCAAATAAGTATTGGCTCAAATGTGATTCCCTGCGACGAAAACAAGTTGAGAATATGTTCCTGACAAAGATCAAATTGTTGGCGGGGAAAGGAATTCGAGCCGAGTCCGTCCTGGTTCGAAACCATGACAAACTGAAATCCGGCATCACGCAATGCAAGCAGTGCAGGAATCACGCCGACCATCAGCCTGACCTTCGCAAGTGCGTCAACCTGGTGATCGTCGGGTTCCTCAACGAGTGTCCCGTCGCGGTCGATGAACAGCACCTTCCGGCCCGGCGGCGTCATCCGGCAGCCGAATAGGTGGCAAGTGCATTGAGGAGGGCATTGTTTTCGTCAACTGAGCCAATCGTTATGCGGGCGCAGTTGAGCAGTCCGGGCTCATTTGAGAAATCCCGGATGAGTATTCGTTTGCTCAGCAGGAAATTTTGCAGATCGGCCATATCTGCGAATTTGACGAGAAGAAAATTGGCCTGGCTTGGCCATACGTGATCAACACATGAGTAACCTGCAATGTCCTGAAAAACCCTGCCTCTCTCAGCAATAATTTCCTCAATCGCAATGGTCGAATTCCCAATGCCTTCGTCGTCCAACGCATTCATTACGCTGTCAATGACAGGTGTCGAAAACGAGTAGGGTGGTAGCACTCGACAAAATACATCGATTAGATCCGGGCACGCGATGGCGGCCCCGCAGCGAGCGCCGGCAAGTGCGTGTGCTTTTGACAGCGTTCTCAGTATCACCAGGTTGTCGTATTTGCTGGTGGCAGCAGCTAGCGACGCCTGGTCCGAGAATTCGACATAGGCCTCGTCAACAACAACAATCGAGCGGTCCCGGCGAGCTTGCAGCAGTTTCTCAATAGCGGATTTCGCTACCAGTCCGCCCGTCGGGTTATTGGGAGAGCACACAAAGATTAATTTGGTTTTATCGTCACATTGTTCAAGAACGGCGTCGGTATCCAGCAGAAAATCCTGTTTCGGGTCGAGCTGGATTTCTCTTTGTTCAACTCCCTGCACATCGGCGAAGAACCGATACATTTCAAAGGTTGGTATTGGCGTGATCACGTTGTCCCGATTGGCCGTACAAAATGCACGCACAAGCAAGTCGATACCTTCACTGCTACCGCGTGTTACGAGAAGGTTCTCGCTGGGTACAGCAAATAGATCCGCCATGCGTTCCTGCAGCTTGACGGGATGAACGTCGGGGTAACGATTGAGTCCGACACCAGTCTGACTTGCAGCAATGGGTCGAGGTGCCTCGTTTGCGTTCAGCCGCACGCTGTCCGCGATTTGCTCAGCGGCACGGTATCCCCTGAGTGATAGAATGTCATTGCGTGCAAGATTCCAGCCACTCATTTTTAAATCTCCGTGTTCGCAAATCTGATTCGTACAGCATTTGCGTGTGCATCGAGCCCTTCCATCAGAGCCAATTCATCAATTGCAGTAGCGATAGAGGCAAGGCCGTCTTTGCTTAGTTCCTGCACTGTCGTTTGGCGCATGAACTGGTCCACCGACAGGCCGCTGTAGCTTGCGGCATGGCCATAAGTTGGCAACACGTGGTTAGTGCCACTGCAGTAGTCACCGGCAGATTCAGGCGACCAGGGTCCAAGAAATATCGAACCGGCGTTGCGAATGGCGGTCAACTGCTCGCGCGGATTCTGCGTCTGTACGATCAGGTGTTCCGGTGCATACGAATTGCTGATCCTGACTGCTGTTTTCAGGTCCGCCGTAACAACAATACGGCAATTAGCCAGCGCGGCTCTCGCAATCGCCTGCCGGCCAATTTGCCCGAGTTGCCGGCCGAGCGCAGCGATAACATTGTTCGCCAGAGTTTTGCAGTTTGTAAGCAGGATAACCTGCGAGTCTTCACCGTGCTCGGCCTGGGACAAGAGGTCAGAAGCGACAAATGAAGCGTTCGCGGCGTCGTCCGCGATGACCAGTACTTCCGAAGGTCCTGCGGGCATATCAATCGCCGGGCCGCCGGGCGTCATTGCCACCCTTTTTTTCGCTGCAGTCACCCACGTATTGCCTGGACCGAAAACCTTGTTGACCCGTGGCACGGTGGCAGTGCCGTACGCCATTGCAGCTATAGCCTGGGCACCACCAATCTTGAAAATACGCTCGGTGCCTGCGCACATTGCAGCAACGACAACAGCAGGATCGGCTCGACCATCGCTGCGTGGCGGTGTACAAATTATCCTCGTCTCGCAGCCGGCGATGGCGGCCGGAACACATAGCATGATGGCTGTGGAAGGCAGCGGGGCGCTTCCTGCCGGAACATAAAGACCGACCGGGTTGATGGGCTGGCTAATTCTTTCGCAGAGAACACCCGGCATCGTCTCGACAGAAATTGGCTCTGTTAGTTGTGCCTTGTGAAACTTGCTGACATTGTCGACCGCAAGTTCTATCGCGGCATGCTGTGCAGTTGATAATTCATTTGCAGCCCACGTCATTTCATCCGCGTCTACTGTTAGATCATGCAGATCTGCACCGTCGAATTCGCGGCTGAATTGCTGCACTGCCTGATCGCCATTGCGACGAACTTCGGCGATGATGTCGCTGACTCTGGTGTCAACTGCCGCTTCGTTGTCCAGATGCGGGCGTTGCAGTAACACAGAACGTTCCGTCTCGGACAGGTCGCTCCAGAGGGTGGTTTTCAATTCCATAGTCAGGCCAGCATCTTTTCAACCGGCAGGACCAGGACAGAACTCGCGCCCGCTGCTTTAAGATTTTCCAGCGTTTCCCAGAAAACGTATTCCCGGCAAACGGCATGGATGGCCACTTTGTCGCCTTCGCCATCCAATGGGATGACCGTCGGACACTCACTTCCAGGCAGCAAGCTGGATATTTCGCTCAGCGCGGCGCGTGGCGCGTGCAACATGATGTATTTGCTCTCCCGAACCTGCAGCACGCCATCCAGCCTTTGCAGGATTCGATTGACCCAGTCCTGCTTCGACGCAGAAAGCGGTTCCCTTGTTTGAATGATGACGGCTTCGCTATCAAGTACGGTTTCAACCTCACGCATTTGATTCGCGGCGAGCGTTGCGCCACTGGAGACCAGGTCGCAAATGAATTCCGCTTTGCCAAGTTTCGGGGCGATTTCAACGGCTCCGGAAAGGTAGACAATTTCTGCCTGTAAGCCTTTTTGATCGAGATAATCTTTCAGGGTCGCTGCATAGCTGGTCGCTATTCGTGATCCCTGAAGATCTTCCGAGCCCGCGAAATCCGAGTCGTCCGGAACCGCAATTGACAGGCGGCAATGCCCAAAATCCAGCGCGTATACCTGATCGAACAATGCCGCGTTGCCAGATTGCTCAAGCGCCAGACGTTTTTCCTGTACGACATTTAGTCCAACGATGCCTAGATCGCATATGTCATCGCTTACCAGGCCGGGGATATCATCGTCTCTGACCAGCAGCAGATCGACTGGCATGTTTTCGCCGTAGCAAATCAACTGGTCTTTACTTTGCGTAAATTTGAGCCCACATCGTTCGAGCAGATCAAGCGAGTGATCAGTCAGACGACCGGTTTTTTGCACCGCAATTTTTATGCGCTGCTCAACGGTTTCCATTTTCAAATCCTTAGTGAGAGGCGCCAGTTTTGCGCGAATGAGTTTTTTTGCGAGTACGCTCTATAGCCGTCTCGTAACCGCCAAACCCGTCGGCGAGGCAACGGGCGACGCGACCGATGGTGGTCACGCTGACGCCGGTGAGATCGTGAATGCGTCGATAGGGCAGGTCTTTCTCGAGCAGGCCAACCACCTGCCATCGATCGACCAGGGCCTGTAGCTCTGCCGGCGTACACAGGTCCTTGAAGAAATTACGGCACTCGTGAATGTCCTTGAGAGAGACAATTGCACGAAAAAGCGCATCTTCCGTGCGCTTTCGATAGGCATCTGTGTCATCCCGGTTAGGTTTCATGTTGTTCCACTGTACTAATGCGTTAGTACACTAGTGCAAATGAATGCTGAATGCAACGCATCATTACTGGCCAAAATTCGTCGTCAGAAACAACTAATTAACAAACGCTTATATGATTCCGATGAAATCTAAAAAAGAGCAACTGGCCCTTGACGAGGGGTCAATCCTGCCAATAGACTGCGCGCTACTCATCGAGACCGGCTGAGGGAAAGGCCCTTTGAAGCCGGGGCAACCTCCAGGACTAACCATCCTGAAAGGTGCCAACTCCTGCGGCGTGCATGTCACGTCCGAGAGATGAGTGTCGACGCGACGCATCAGGTAGTGAATAGTTTGGCGATGTGAAGGGCTCGGCACCTCCCTTGCGGTCTACGCAGGATTTCCGATGATAAACGAGCGATTTAATCGCGACATTGGAAACGAAGCGGAGACCAAAATGACATCCTCCTCAAGCAAGAAAGTCCAGGCAGCAACTGCGGCCGTGCGTGCATCGCTGGAGTCCGATAGCCAGCACGGCGCTGTCGTACCGCCTTTGCACTTGTCATCGACCTACACCTTTGCCGGTTTTGGTGAAAAACGACAATACGATTATTCCCGGAGCGGTAATCCAACTCGTGATGCACTGGCTGATGCGCTCGCTGAACTCGAAGGAGGAGCAGGGGCCGTAGTGACGTCTTCCGGTATGGCGGCAATAAACCTTGTTCTGCAACTACTGCAGCCTGGTGATCTTCTACTGGCGCCGCATGACTGTTACGGCGGCACATTTCGATTACTTGAGAAGCTGGCTTCGAAGGGACATTTCGAGGTGTTGTTTGTCGACCAAACAAACGAACGGGACCTGCATCGAGCCTGTGAAAGGAAACCACGACTGATTTTGGTCGAGACACCATCAAATCCGTTATTGAGAATCGTCGATCTGCGAGAATTGTCAACCATTGCCCGATCATGCGGAGCGCTCTTGGCAGTCGACAATACATTCCTGTCGCCTGCATTACAGAACCCCATAAAATGGGGGGCAGACGTGGTCATTCATTCGACAACCAAATACCTGAATGGTCATAGTGACGTCGTAGGCGGAGCCGTTGTCGCCGCCAATGCAGAGTTGTTTGAGCGCCTGGCATGGTGGGCTAACTGCCTGGGTATTACCGGTGCGCCATTCGACAGTTTTTTGACATTGCGGGGTGTGCGAACCCTGCACACGAGAATTCGTCAACACGAAAGGAATGCGTCATTGCTGGCACATGTGCTGGCTGAACACGATGGTGTGGAGCGCGTTTATTATCCCGGGCTCCGTGACCATGAGGGTCATGAAATTGCACGGCAGCAACAGAGCGGCTTTGGCGGCATGCTGAGTTTTGAAATCAATGGCGGTGAGGCGGCGGTTAGGGCATTCGTAGAATCGTTACAACTGTTCTCGCTGGCCGAATCGCTGGGAGGCGTCGAAAGTCTCGTCTGTCATCCGGCAACGATGACTCATGCACCCGTGCACAAGGAAGCTCTGGTCAAGGCAGGAATTTCGCAGAATCTCATTCGGCTTTCAGTGGGCCTTGAGTGCGGCGACGACCTGGCAGGAGATGTTATTCAGGCATTGGATGCCGCGAGTATAGCCACGAATTTTCCTGCGCTTACTGCAGTTGCTGAATGATGGCCGCGGTCATTTCGTCACTTGATAGCACACGTTCGCCTTTTGTCGCGATGTCTGCTGTGCGGGCGCCGGCTGCGATCACATCGTGAATCGATTTTTCAACCAGTTCTGCTTCCTCATCGAGTTTGAGGCTGTGTCGCAGCAACATCGCGACGCTGGCGATCGTGCCACATGGATTCGCGATTCCCTGTCCAGCAATGTCCGGCGCCGAGCCATGGATAGGCTCATACAGACCGCGACTCCCTTCACCCAGTGATGCGGAGGGCAGCATGCCAAGGGACCCTGCAAGCATTGACGCTTCGTCCGTGAGAATGTCACCAAACATGTTTTCGGTCACGATGACGTCAAAATCCGCTGGCCGGTTGATCAGGTGCATCGCTGCGGCGTCGACCAGCATGTGCTCGACAAAGACGTCGGGAAATTCGGTTGCCATGATCCTTGTTGTAATGTCTCGCCAGAAGCGGGACGTTTCCAGAACGTTGGCCTTGTCGACGGAGCAAAGGTTTCCCTGGCGGTCCTCGGCAAGGCGCCCCGCGATACGGATAATTCGCTCAACCTCGTGGCGATGATAGACACAAAGGTCGCTCGCGAAGGACTCATCCCTCTGTTTTTCACCGAAATAAATTCCGCCCGTTAACTCCCTGACAACCATCATATCCACGCCGGGCAGGCGATCAGCCTTAATCGGCGAAGCGCCGGCAAGCTCTTCAAATATTTGGACCGGACGCAGGTTTGCAAAAACACCAAGCTCGGCGCGCATAGCCAGCAATCCCTGTTCGGGCCGAATTTTGGCATTCGGATCCGACCATTTCGGCCCGCCAACGGCACCAAGCAGGATCGCCGCGCTTTCCCGGCAGCTTGCGGCGGTATCTTCCGGAAACGGATTATTACAAGCGTCCATTGCTGCGCCGCCGATGAGTTGCGTTGAAAACTCAAAATTGTGACCAAAATTTTCGGCAATATTTTGCAGCACGGTGCAGCCGGCCGCGGCCACTTCCGGGCCGATGCCATCACCTGGCAGAATTGTGATCAGGGCGTCCAGCTGCGTGTCTCCTCGAAAGCTTTGATGTCGTCGCCGTGTTGTTGCAGAAAGCCAAGTTGATCGACGCCCTCCAGCAGGCAATAGCGGGCGAAGGTGTCAATTGGGTAACTAACTCTGCGTCCATCCGGTAAATTCAAAGTCGATTTATCTATGTCGACAGTGACCTCGATGCCGGGATTTTCGAGCAGCCAGCTATGTGTCTCCTGATCAACGACCACGGGCAACAGCCCATTCTTTAGCGAATTGCTGCGAAAGATGTCGGCAATCTCTGTACTAATTACAGCGCGAATGCCGTAATCCAGCAAAGCCCAGGGCGCGTGTTCCCGCGACGAACCACAGCCGAAATTTCTCCCGGCAACGAGTATCTCGCAACCTTTCGTGTGTGCATCATTGAGCACAAAGTCCGGATTCTCTTTTCCGTCAGAATCGAAGCGCCAATCAAAGAAAAGTTTGTCTCCAAGCCCATCGCGCGTGGTCGTCGTCAGGAATCGCGCGGGAATAATCTGGTCCGTATCGACATCTGTCGCCGGCAATACAGCAGTACATGACTTTAAGTGGTTGAATGCCTGCATCATGGTTGCCTAAAGATAAGGTCGAGGGTCGGCAACGTGACCGGCAATAGCTGATGCTGCGGCAGTCATCGGACTCGCCAGAATCGTGCGCGCTCCAACACCTTGCCGGCCTTCAAAATTTCGATTGCTGGTGCTGACGCTCAGTTTGCCGCTGGCGACGGTGTCGCCATTCATGCCGAGGCACATTGAGCAACCTGATTCGCGCCATTCTGCACCTGCCTCGAGGAAGACTTCGTGCAGCCCCAGCTCTTCAGCCTGGCGTTTTATCTGTTGCGATCCGGGCACTACCAGCATGCGCACTCCATCCGCAATTTTATTGCCACGGAGAACAACTGCGGCCTGTTGCAGGTCGGATATCCTGGAATTCGTGCAGCTTCCGAGGAAAACGACATCGATGGCTGCCTCGCTTAGCGGCTTGCCCGGTGTGACCTGCATGTAGTTCAGCGCCTTACGAAAACTTGGGTCCCCGTTGGCATCGGGGACCGGATCATTGACCGGTATAACCATGCCGGGATTGGTACCAAACGTGACCATCGGCTGGAGCTTGTCTCCAGCCATATCGACGCTCTTGTCGAATTCGGCAGCGTCGTCGCCCGGCATGTTGCGCCAGCGCACGACCGCCGCATCCCACGCCGCGCCAACGGGCGATCGCGGCCGACCCTGCAAATATTCGATGGTAGTTTCGTCAGGAGCAATCATGCCCGCGCGGGCGCCAGCCTCGATCGACATGTTACAGACCGTCATGCGGGCCTCCATGTCCATTGCCGCAATGGCGTCTCCGCGATATTCAATGACATGGCCAGTACCACCGTCGACACCAATTCGACCAATTGTGGCGAGGATAACGTCCTTTGACGACACGCCCGGCTGGAGTTGTCCGGTCACGTTGATGGCTAGCGTTTTTGCTTTTCGTTGCAACAGGCATTGTGTCGCGAGTACGTGGCCGACCTCGGTCGTACCGATGCCAAAAGCGAGCGCGCCAAAAGCGCCATGGGTGCTCGTATGGCTATCGCCACATACGATTGTTTTGCCGGGCTGAGTGGCGCCAAGCTCCGGACCGATGACGTGAACGATGCCGCGATATTTACTCTCAAAGCCGAACAGCTCTACACCGAAATCCTTGCAATTTTCCTGCATTTTCAGCACCTGCTTAGCGGCGCTTTCACCGACTACGGCGAGGTCCTTAAAACTGGATACGGGTGTGGTTGGTGTGGAGTGATCCATCGTCCCCAACGTAAGATCCGGGCGTCTTACGGAAATGCCTTTTTCACGCAACAAGGTGAATGCCTGGGGCGTTGTCACCTCATGTATGAGATGCAGGTCGACAAAAAGGATTGCCGGCGTTTCCGACGTCTCGTCTTTGACAAGATGTTCGGACCAGACTTTTTCGTAAAGAGTTTTCGGGGAGCCCACGCTCACAATATCCTGATGTCGATCAACTACCCTGCCACGGCCGCTGCAGGTGGACTGCCAATTCCTTCAAGCCAGCCATGAGTGTCTTCCGTTTCGCCGGAAAATAACCCAAAAAATTCGTCCTGAAGCTGTTTGGTCACCGGACCGCGAGTACCGTTGCCTATTTCTATCCTGTCGACCGACCTGACTGGCGTAATTTCCGCAGCAGTGCCAGTGAAGAATATTTCGTCAGCAAGATAAAGGCCTTCACGGGGAATGACTTTTTCTTCAACGGTGAGACCATTTTTTGCGGCAAGTTTCATGACCGAGTCACGTGTAATGCCAGT
The DNA here is from genome assembly GCA_047620565.1 of Woeseiaceae bacterium. Lineage (GTDB taxonomy): Bacteria > Pseudomonadota > Gammaproteobacteria > Steroidobacterales > Woeseiaceae > SZUA-117. The sequence continues at coordinate 1,849 of JBLHLN010000010.1, read as the reverse complement.
AAGAATTGATGACGCAGCCGGCGGTGTAATGATTTTGCCATCCTTTACCAGGAACAGATTTTCTCCTGCGCCTTCGCTGACTGTTCCGTCAGTCGACAACGCGATTCCCTCAGCGAAGCCGAGACGCTTTGCCTCACTGCTGATGAGCTGGCTGGACAAGTAGTTGCCGCCGGCTTTTGCCAGGGCAGGGACAGTGTTGGGCGCAACACGCTGCCAGCTGGATATACACACATCGACGCCTTTTTCCATGCCCTCGGCGCCAAGATAGGCACCCCATTCCCAGGCCGCCACAGCAACGTCAACCGGGTGATCCGGCTTGGGCGCCAGCCCAACATCGCCGTAGCCGCGCAATGCGACTGGTCTGATATAGGCGCCATTAGTCAGATCATTGGCGTGAACAATCTGTTTGCAGACTGCAACCAGCTCGTCGTGCTCAAAAGGAATCGGCATGCGATAAATTTTTGCCGAGTCATAAAGGCGACTGATGTGATCCGTGAGACGAAAAATCATTGGGCCGTCAGGAGTCTTGTAGACGCGAATGCCTTCAAACACGGAAGAACCGTAGTGAATGGCATGCGCTAACACGTGAACAGTCGCCTGTTCCCAGGGCACCATGCGCCCGTTTAGCCAGATTAATTTGGCTCCTTCGAAACTCATCGTTGTTACTCCGGAAATGGTCTTGCTGGTGGGTCGCATAGCTTAACAAGCAGGAACAGTTTTGGCATCAGCATTATGTTCCTAAATTGATGCCCGATTGATATCACTATCCACCGGTGCTGAATCAAGGCCCCTGTCGCGACGTCGCAGGATCCGGTTGGTCACTTCCAGATAAGCGCGAATCGCGGCCTCCACAATATCGGTGCTGGCCCCGTGTCCACGATATGATTGGTCGTTGTAGTCAACTGTCACGGTTGCCTCACCCTGGGCATCCTCGCCGACCGTGGCGCTGTGCAACTCAAAATTCTTCAGAACCAGGTCGATGCCGGTTGCCTGTTCGAGCGCGCTAAATGCTGCTTCGACCGGACCGTCAGCCGTTGCCGACTGCAGAACCTCGCTGCCGTTCTCATTCATTAGTCGTAAGGTCGCAGTTGCATCGACGTTGGTACCTGAGGTCACCTGCAGCGTTTGCAATGTCCACGGTCCGGCAGATGAATTGTCGACGTTCATTATGATTGCTTCAATGTCGCCGTCGTACATATCTTTTTTCTTGTCGGCGAGCTTCTTGAATTCCTGGAAAGCTCGGTTGGTTTCAAACTCGTCCAGATCGAAACCAAGTTCGCGCACCCTGTCCCGAAACGCGTGGCGACCGCTGTGTTTGCCTAACACCAGGTTTGACTTGCTGATGCCGACGTCTTCCGGAGACATAATTTCGTAGGTTGAACTGTGTTGCATCATACCGTGCTGGTGAATGCCAGCCTCGTGAGCGAATGCGTTTTCGCCAACGATGGCTTTGTTACGTGGAATCTGCATTCCTGTAATACCGGATACCAGTCTTGCGGTTGGGTAGAGGCGATTCGTTACGATGCCGGTTTCCAGACCAAAGAATTCGTTGCGCGTCTTCAGAGCCATTACAACTTCTTCGAGTGAGCAATTTCCTGCTCGTTCACCAATTCCGTTTATTGTGCATTCAATCTGTCGGGCGCCTGCCTGAACTGCCGTAAGACTGTTGGACACGGCCATGCCAAGATCATTGTGGCAATGAACGCTTAAGGTGATGTCATTAATCCCCGGAACGTTGTCCTTGAGGTAGCGGAACAACTTGTCAAATTCGGCTGGCACGGTATAGCCAACCGTGTCCGGAATATTCACTGTGGTGGCGCCTGCCTCAATTGCCGCTGTTACAACCTCT
>JBLHLN010000009.1:0-18314 GCA_047620565.1 Woeseiaceae bacterium | reverse complement strand
CTTCGGAAGTTTTTGCACTTTCAGCAGCTGCCATATCAAATTCGTTTGCTGCAACCTGCAGGCGATCCAATGCATTTTTCAGTGGCGCAAAACTGAAATGCGGCACAGCCTCCTTTTGCCTGGGTGGCCCCAGTGTTTTATAAGGATTCAGTGCGGCAGCGTATACGCCGTCGGCGATCAACTGGTTGTCAGTTGCCGTTTCCGTGCGCATATCGTCGGCCAGCTTTTCGAGCTCGTCGACATACAGCGCAATATTGTCAGCCAGTCCCGAAAACTCGAATGGCAACCGTGGGGCATTTGCCAACCGCAACGTTGCGCGTCCGGCTACTTTTGCGAGGGTCGCGCCGTACAGCAGTCCAGGATCACGAAATTTCGTGTAGTGCTCATAGGTGTCGTAAAGCGTGTGGTAACTGCCATCCGCTGCCTCGCCGCGAATGCCAAGATGTGCGGACGCAATTCCCAGGTGTTGCAGGAACGGCGTGTAGTCGGAACCGGATCCCAGCGGAAAAATACGCAGATCACTTCGATTATTAGCATCTAATTTCTCCTGATCGCTGCCGTAGATTTTGTCGTATGCGCGTCGCCTTTCTTTTAGTGAAATAGCAGAACGGGGATCATCTACTTCCGCAATTATCTGGTTAAAAAATCGCTCGAGAACATGGCTGCCACCGATGCTGATGAAGCCGCGGCTAGTGCCATCCGTATTCAGGTATGCAACGGCGTGCTCCTGCAATTCGTCCGCGTGGTGCTCCACCCATTCGGTCGAACCGATTAGCCCCGGCTCCTCTGCATCCCAGGCGCCATAAATGATCGTGCGTAGCGGACGCTGGCCCGCGGCTGCCAGCGCCGCAATAGCTTTAGCTTCAGCAAGCATAGCGACCAGACCGGATATCGGGTCAGCGGCGCCATGATTCCAGCCGTCGTGGTGGTTGCCACGAATCACCCATTCGTCCGGGTACTCGCTGCCCTCGAGGCGCGCAATGACGTTGTAGGCGGTGACCATGTTCCAGTCGAATTCGGCTTTCATGCGAACCCGTGCCGGCCCCGGCCCGAGGTGATAGGTAATCGGCAAGCCACCGCGCCATTCGGCCGGCACCACTTCGCCGCCCATCGCACTCAGCAAAGGCAGTGCATCCCGGTATGACATGGGTAGCACCGGAATTCTTGTAATCGTCGGGGCATCCTCCACTTTCAGACGACGCGCATTTTTCGTCGCACCACGACCGGGCGTCAATACGTCACCCGGGTAAGTTGGCATATCCATGACTGAACCGCGCTGCACACCACTCTCGTTCTTGAACGGCCCCTTCGGATACACGTCACCGGCACCGTAGCCGTCGTCGGCCGGGTCCGAATAGATAATGGTGCCTATCGCCCCTTTCTCTCCAGCCAGTTTTGGCTTGATGCCGCGCCAGGAGCGACCGTACTTCGCGATTGCGATCTTGCCGGTTACGTCGATTCCATGCCGCTCCAGAATTTCATAGTCTTCAGGAATGCCGTAGTTAACAAAGACCAGTTCCGCCTCTACCTCCCCGTCCGTTGAAAAGGCGTTGTACGGCGGCAGCAAATCTTCACGTACGGATGTACTGGCATCCTCGGCAAGCGAATCTTCGGTTAACGTCGCCGAATACCGGGTCGGTGCGACCAGCTCGATTTCCCTTACTTTCGGTGTCGGCAGGAGCACCTGGTATTCCGCAATTTCGACGTCGTAACCCCAGGACTCGAGCAATTCCGCGATGAATTCAGCGTTATCCTTACTGGCCGGCGCGCCGACATGATGTGGTCTCAATGTCATGTGACGTAACCACTCATCCATCAATTTTGCGTCCACGTCCGCGTCGAGCATCGCTTCCGCCCGACGTTGCGCGAGACTTGAATCAATGTCGAAGCCGAGAATGACATCCTCGGCAGCGAAAACGACGCTACCGATCGACAGCAGTACCACAGGCAAGAATTTCATGTGATTCCCCCGAATCATTTGTTGGTTTTATTTTCGTATCACCTGACGGATTGAAATTCGCAGCATCACCAATTTCAAACAGCCTGGTGGCTACAATTCTGTAATCAATTCACGCAACCGGCGCAACGCCTCTTTTACTTTCATCGCGTTTTCGTCGCCCATGCGCAGCAGCATCTTCTGTCCGCTGGACGAATTTTCCAGCGCCTCATCTGCATACTCGAACAAGACGTGAGGGCGCACCAGTTCGATGGGCGTCTGCGGCTGCGGCGTCTCCAGCAAATGATCAATCACTTCAACAAGCCGGTCATTGAAATAGCTATTGGGATAGCCGAGTTCCTGGTAAGCATCCTGGAACAGGGGATAGAAGCGCTGATACAGGTCCGTCATTTCCTGCAGATCTGCATCGCTAATGATTGCGACGTATGGCGCGTAGCGCTCGTAGTTGCTTTCGCTAATCGTATAACGACCGCCATTGCCCTCAACATCGCCCTCGCTATTGCCCTCGCTTTCAATGCGAAACTGATCGCTTAGCTGACCTACAGGCCGGATGCGTTCCGCCACGTGTTCTCTTGGTAAATTGTCGACCGTAGCCACGATCTTTTCGATCATGCCGGAATCGACCAGCAATGCTCCGATTGCATCACCAAAAACATCAACCAGCCCGAGCTTGAAATATTCGTCACTCTGATCCAGCGACGGCAATGGCACGAGGTCCGGCGGCTCCGTCGTGCCCGCTTCTATTTCCGCTACCGGATGCAGAGGACCAGGCAAGACTTCGGGCTCAACCACCTCCGCTGGCGGGGGTGGCGGCGGTTCTTCTACTGGCTGACTGATTTGCATCCAGTAATACCACAGTGCTCCTGCGGCGCTGATCGCGAGAACAATCGGTATTAACCATTGCGTTGTTTGTCTATTCATGTCGCTCTTACCGCTGATATGCTGTCTGCTTCTGCCGGTTACCCTAGTTTAGCGTCTGTTATGAAAGAATTTGCGCCTTTATTGCTGCTTCTCGCCATGATCGCCGCTTGTAGTGGTAACGATGCCGATGGCGTGCAGGATGAGGTGAGCGATAGCATAGCCGATGGCGGTGCCAGCAGCATGGCGGAGCTTGCAGACGAGTACCTGTTTCTCGAGCTCAGTATGGGCTGGCATGACGAAAGTCATGTTGACGCATATTTCGGCGCGGAAGCAATTCGCGAACGTGCCAACGAGGCGCAACTTTCACTTGAGCAGATCCGCTCAGCCGCGGCAGCGCTCCTGGTGAAGTTAAATCAAGCGTCGTCCGCTGCGACGGACGTCGAAGAGACAGCGCGCATCGAGGGTATGATCGCCAGACTTGGCGCACTGCACACCCGCATTGCCCTGCAAGACGGTCAGATGCAGACCTTTGACGAAGAGTCGCGGCGGTTGTTCGGTGCCGCAGCGCCCGACTACGACGAAGCGCATTTTCAGGCCATTATTGACGACATCAACCTGCTTGTTGGCGGCGAAGGAGATCTGTCAGTCCGGGTCAACGACTTTCAGCAGCAGTTTGTCGTACCGCCGGATCGCCTGCCAGAGGTTTTTGCGGCCGCCATTGCCGAATGCCGCCGCCGAACACTCCTTTATGTAGACCTGCCTGACGATGAGTCATTCAGTATCGAATACGTCACCGACAAACCCTGGTCCGGCTATAACTGGTACCAGGGAAATTCGCAAAGTCTTATCCAGATCAATACCGACCTGCCAATATTTATCAGCCGGGCCGTTGACCTCGGTTGTCATGAAGGTTATCCGGGACACCATACATTCAATGCACTGCTGGAAAAAAACCTGGTAGAGGACCGAAACTGGGCCGAGTTCTCGCTCTATCCGTTATTCAGTCCGCAGTCACTCATTGCGGAAGGTAGTGGCAATTACGGCATCGACCTCGCGTTTCCCGGAGCCGAGCGAACGGACTTCGAAAAGGCGGTGCTTTTTCCATTGGCCGGGCTGGACGCGGCCGAGGCTGACAGGTATTACGAATTGCAGGCGCTTCTCGGCCAGCTCAATTACGCCGGCAACGAGGCTGCACGAGACTATCTCAATGGCGACATTGACCGGGACGAAGCCGTACGGTGGCTCATCAGGTACGCATTGTCTTCTCCGGAACGTGCGCTGCAACGAACAGAATTCTTTGACGTTTATCGAAGCTATGTCATCAACTACAACCTTGGCAAAGACATGGTGCGCGACTACGTCGAACGTGACACGAACAGTGTTGAGGAACGCTGGAAAAAATTTGAACACTTGCTGTCCTCCGCGATGACACCTGCAGACCTGCAATAAATGGATAAGGCATTACTGGTCAGCCTGACCGGGTTTGCGTTTATTAGCGCCGCAACACCTGGCCCCAACAATCTCCTGCTGGTTTCGTCTGGCGCATTGTTCGGCTGGCGCAGGACATTGCCGCTATTAGCCGGCATTCTCCTGGGGTTCGCCATATTGATGTCCTCAGCGGTGTTCGGACTCGGCACAGTGGTGGGAAAATGGCCATGGCTGGTCACGATCGTTCGTGTCCTGGGCGCTGCGTGGCTCGTATGGTTGTCAATGCGATTTTTTGCTGCCGCGCCAAAAACACCAGGCGCAGATACAAGCGCAGAGCACGCTCCGATTTCCAGACCATTGAGATTCATCGAAGGCGTGATGTTTCAATGGATAAACCCGAAAGCGCTGGTACTGGCGTTATCCAGTGCCGGAGCCTATATCGCTATCGCAGAGCTGGCCTGGCAACGAGTCGCAATTATCGTCAGCGTATTTTTCGTGGCGGGCCTTGTATCCTGTTCCACCTGGATGATTGCCGGCGACGCGTTAAGCAGATATATGTCAGAGGGCCGCTCCGCCAAATACGTAAACCTGGCGATGGGCATTCTTATTCTCCTGACCGCCATTCACATACTGATCGGGTAGGCACAGATGACACCGCAAGACTTTTCCGCTGAGGCGATCGAGCTTTGCCGAACCTGCCAGCTCTTCGGCGAGCGCGGCTGGTGCCGTGCGACCAGCGGCAACTTTTCCGTTCGCCTTGAAGAGCAACATTGCCTGATCACACGATCAGGGTGCGAAAAATCGCAACTGGCAATCGAGCACCTGATGGTATGCGACCTGCAAGGCGCCGCTGTGAATTCCACCAGTCGCCCGTCGGCAGAAACACCGTTACATACATGCCTGTACCAACTGGATACGGAGATTGGCGCTGTTCTGCACACGCACTCAGTGACGTCGACCGTTCTGTCTCGTGCCTCCGGTCAGAGTGTGTCGATATCCGGCTTCGAAATGCAGAAGGCAATGTCCGGCGTAAGCTCACATGAAGAAAGCATCGACATTCCGATCTTCGACAACGATCAGGATATGTCTGCGCTGGCGGACAGGGTCCGGGATGCCTGGCAGAACGGCAAACTGAATTCCAGTGGCTACCTGATTCGCGGTCATGGATTGTATGCATGGGGGCGCGACCTTGCTGAGGCACAACGTCACACCGAAGGTCTTGAGTTCCTGATGGAATGTGCGTGGCAGGAAATTCAGGCACGCACGCAATGAACGTAAAGGCTATTGTCACGGACATCGAGGGTACGACAAGTTCTATCTCTTTCGTGCACGAAGTTTTGTTTCCTTATGCCAGCCAGGCACTGAGCAGTTTTGTCGGCTCACACCTGATGGATGCCAGGGTTGTGAAAATTCTCGATGATGTGCGAGCTGAAGCTGACGAGGCAGATGCGAATGCCGAGCGAACCATTGAAATATTACTTGGCTGGATTCGTGAAGATCGCAAGGCGACTCCATTAAAAGAGTTACAGGGTCACATTTGGAAGCACGGTTATGAGTCGGGCGAATTCACCGGGCACGTTTATGACGACGCGGTCAGGAACCTCCGTCGCTGGTCAGACGATGGCATGCGACTCTTCGTTTATTCGAGCGGCTCAATCGGTGCGCAGAAACTGCTTTTTGGATTCAGCGATGCTGGTGATCTGACGCCATTGTTTGAAGGATATTTTGATACTCAAACCGGCCCTAAGATGGCAGCGGCTTCGTACCGTGAAATCGCGAAGCAAATTCAGCTGGATGCGGCAGAAATACTGTTCTTGTCCGATGTTGCGGACGAACTGGACGCAGCGCAATCAGCCGGCATGAACACCCTGCAGCTTGTCCGTGACGACAAGGTCGTGCCGGGCACACACCCGGTCGCCCGCGATTTCGACGCGGTGCAATCCCTCTTATAATTGCCGTGAGTGCAGTTATTGTAGTCATTGCCCGCAATATTCAGAGAGAGGAACAGCGCGATGAGTCACCTGACAATCTACGCCGAGGACGAACCCGACAAAGCCGTGTTGAGCACCGGCGACCTGGGGCAGATCCAGGAAAAACTGGCTGAAGCAGGCATCACCCTGAAACGCTGGCACGCGGCTCATGCGCTCAGTGATGACGCTGAAAACGCCAGCATCATTGCAGCCTACCAATCCGAGATCGACCAACTCGTGGCAAGCGGCGGCTACCAAAGCTACGACGTCGTCAGCATGAACGCTGATCACCCGGACAAAGGCGAATTCCGCCAGAAATTTCTCGCAGAACACACGCACAGTGAAGATGAGATCCGCTTTTTCGTCCGTGGCCACGGCCTTTTCATCATGCACGTCAACGGACATGTCTATTCCATGCTGTGCGAGAAAGATGATCTCATATCGGTTCCGGCGGATACGAAGCACTGGTTCGATATGGGCCCCAATCCAAACTTTACGGCGATTCGACTGTTCAACAATCCGCAAGGGTGGGTTGCAAATTTTACCGGGGACGACATCGCCAGCAGGTTTCCGCTATTGGAAAACTAGCTGTGCAGTGATTATTTCACTGATCCCGACTGTAACCGGGTCTGGGACGGTATCGGTATACGCAATGTTCAGAGCTCAATTGTTTGCCTGAAAATCGGCCTGCTGTATCCTGCCAAATCAGGTTTATGCGGCAAATCAAAAAAGCTTAGCAGGATCTCAGGCCTGTCTGTCCAGCAAGGGCAGGGGCGGGCCCGAGATGTTGACGAGGGGAAAAAAATGAACAAAATCAATGCATCTCGCATTGTCACAGGCGCGCTACTTGGCGTCATCTTAATGCCGGTCCAGTCTTTCGCACAGGCAGCCGGAACAGCCGATGGGCAGTGGCATTATCTCGGCGGCGACGCTGCACATACACGCTACTCACCACTCAACCAGATTGATGCCGACAATTTCGCGGATCTGGAGGAAGTGTGGACCTGGGACGGCGCAAGCTTTGGCGCTGCGAGCGGACGCTCTACACCACTTTATATCGATGGAATACTTTATACGGTTGCCGGCCCCCGACGACATGTCGTCGCGATCGATCCCTCCAGTGGTGAAACGATCTGGTCGTACCGCGAACCGAATACGACACGCTGGGAATACTCGATGCGCAAGGACCATGGCAAGACGGTCGCTTACGCAGAAATAGACGGCCGCGGTGTTATTTACACGATTTCGCCCGCTTTTTTCCTGACCGCCCTTGATGCCAAGACCGGCAGACCGCTGGAAGGATTCGGCAAGACAGTACCAGTCGACGGTTTTCCGGCCACTGGCGTGGTCGATTTGCTGGGCGATCTCGGCCATGAATACGACGCCTATGAAGGCCTGCCGCTGGAGAAGGGTTACATCACCTCGTCTTCTCCACCGATTGTTGTCAACGGCGTCATCATCGTCGGCAATTCGGCGGAACAGGGCTACAACCAGTCGCGCGTAGAGAATGTCCCCGGCGATATCCTTGGGTATGACGCGAAGACCGGAGAATTTCTCTGGAAGTTCAATGTGTTGCCCGGACCGGGTGAGTTTGGTCATGAAACCTGGGAGAACGACGCCTGGAAGTGGACCGGCGACATCTCATCATGGGCGCCGCTTTCTGCAGATGCAGAGCGAGGCATTGTTTACGTGCCGACAAACGGCGCCACGCTCGATTTTTATGGCGGATTTCGTCCTGGCGACAATCTGTTCAGCACCAGTCTGATTGCGCTGGACGTCAAGACCGGCGAGCGCGTCTGGCATCAGCAACTGGTACATCACGACATCTGGAATTACGACACACCGACTGCGCCGGTATTAATGGATGTGCAGCAAAATGGCGAAACGGTGCCAATCGTTGTCCAGGTTACAAAGCAGGCTATGGCGTACACCTACAATCGCGAGACCGGCGAACCCATTTGGCCAATGGAAGAACGCCCGGTACCGGCGTCAAAAGTGCCCGGCGAACAGCTTTCTGAAACGCAGCCGTTTCCGAGCAAGCCGGCGCCCTATGACAACCAGGGACTGACGCACGATGACCTCATAGATTTCACGCCGGAATTGCGCGCGCGCATGATTGAAATTCTCGAAGAATACGAGATAGGACCTTTGTTCAATCCGCCTTTACACCGCAGCAATGAAGCCGGCAAAAAAGCCGCCTTATGGTGCCCTGGCGATATTGGCGGCGTGAACATCGATGGCCCGGCCGTTGCCGACCCGGCCAGCGGAATACTGTATGTCACATCGCGAAAACATTGCTCGTACAGAATTCTCGCGCCGGGCACTGAACGAGATGCCTTGATTGATAAACCAACCGGCGCAACAGTTGCGGACTACGTCGTCATTCCAGGCTACGGAAGCGTGCAGGGACCAGACGGTTTGAATATGTTTAAACCGCCGTACAGTCGAATTACCGCAATCGATATGAACACAGGTGACCACCTGTGGTGGATTCCTGTTGGCGAGACACCGGACAAGGTTTTGAATCATCCCGACTTGCAGGGCATGGACATTCCTAATACCGGCAACGGCACCCGTGTTGCGCCGATGACGGTCACTGACACGCTGCTTATCTACGCCGGAAATGGCAGTGATGACACACCTTATGTATATGCGGTCGACAAAGCGACCGGCGAACTGCTGGACAAGGTGGAAGCGCCTGCCTCCAGCAGTTACGGCATGATGACGTACGTCCACGAAGGCAGGCAATATGTCATGTTACAAGCTGGCCCCCGGCTGGTAGCGATGGCGCTTTATGATGAGGACGCCGACAGTGACGACGGTCATTAGGAAAAACACGCGTATGCTGGTCCTGTGCTGCACCGTGATTGTGGTCGGTGCAGCATCGGCTGAGCCACGTACGGTTAATGACGGCATTTATACCAAAACGCAGGCAAAGGTGGGTGAGCAGCTATACGCTGATCAATGCATGCTTTGTCACGACAAGAAATATTTCCGGCCGGTGTTGAAACGCTCGGAAGGACAATCACTGAGTATCATGTTTACCGTGATGAGCACATCGATGCCGGAAAGCAACCCGGGCTTCCTGAGTCAAAAAGAATATGTGGATGTCCTGGCCTACATACTCTCATTGAGTCGTTACGCGGCTGGCGATGCGGAACTGGATTATCAGGACGGTGCGCTGAACGACGTCACTATCGAGGCACGACAGAAAAAATAGAGCTGAAAAATCAGTCACTTAATACGACAATTAGCGTTTTTGCGAATCGCTCGCAATGGGACTATGCTGATGCCGAAACCGTTACCTAGGGGATAATCAATGTCGAAAACCGCTGGCTTAAACAGAAGAGCCTTTATCAGGGGTGCTGGCATGACCGCGCTTGCGGGTGCGGTGGGCACCGGAAGCATTGAGGCAGCAGCGGCTGTAGGCACGCCTGGCATGAAAGGCGGCAAGTACGACTTTGATACTGTTTACAGCCGAATTGGAACAAACTCCTCCCGGTGGGACAAGCCGGCGACGCTGTATCCAAAAGGACAATTCAAATACGGCATGGGCGTTGCGACAATGGATTTTGAGGCGGCGCCATGCATCACAGATGCGATGGCCGAACGCTGCAAGCACCATAACTGGGGCTACACCGGCAACACTGATTCGCTGCAAGAGGCCATCGCCGGGTGGCACAGCAAGCGCTATGATCTTGACGTTGACCCGGACTCCTTGGTCATTGCGGCCGGCATTTATCCAGGGATGATCGCCGCACTGCGTACATTTTCGCCGCCAGGCAGCAAAGTAGCGCTGTTGTCGCCCGCCTATCCGGGTTTCTTATTTCACTGTCGTCACACCAAAGTCGTCGCAAACGAAAGTGAGCTGGTATTCAGGAACGGTCGCTATGAAATCGACTGGGACGACCTGGAATCAAGAATGACGCCGGACACGCAGGCAATGATTGTATGCAACCCGCACAACCCGACCGGCAATGTATGGACGGAAGAAGAGTTGTTGCGAATTGGGCGACTGTGTCTCGAAAATCAGGTCATTGTACTATCCGATGAAATTCATTCTGACTTCGTGAGAGACGGGCATAAGTATGTGCCGTTCGCCGGACTCCCGGACAAAGACGTCGTCAATAACAGCGTTATTTTCAACTCGGGCAGCAAGACTTTCAACCTCGCCGGGCAGAAGAACGCCTATTATTATTCCAGCAACCAAAGATTAATCGAACGTATTAAGCTCAATCATTTTTCAGCCGTCAACACACTGGGCAATGTTGCCAATGAAGCGGCTTATCGCGACGGTGATGAATGGATTGACCAGTTACTGCCGTACATCCACGACAACCATAATTTTATGGAGCAGTTCGTTAAGAAGGACATGCCTGATGTTGGTTACGTCAAAGCCGAGGGTACCTTCTTAGCCTGGTTGGATTTCAGCAAAGTGATGGCTGCGCTCGGGGCCGAAGAAATGGCCGCAGCAAAAAATAAAGAGCCGGAAGTATTTTTCCAGGACTGGCTGGTAGAGCATTCGGGCGTTTTACTCAATGCCGGCGACGCATATGGCAAGGGTGGTGCTGGACATATGCGTTTTAATCTCGGCTCCTCAAGAATTGTTGTCGAAGAAGCGCTCGAGCATCTCGCTGGAGCGATAAGAAAAGTCTGACCATAAATTTCCCGGGCCGCAGGTATCGGCACTGACCGACAAAAGCGGTCACGGGCTACACTTCGGGGGAGTAAGAATGAAAACCGATAGTTTCGCGATCGGCGCTATCCGCGCAGGTGCCATTGTTGCGGCTTTGTCATTGGCCGCCTGTTCACAGGACCAGGCACCTGCCCCGTCCGCCACCAGCGACGTTCAGCAAGGCAGTATCAAGTCAGCGCCCGGCACCGAAGGTGGCGCATGGGGTTATCTCGGTGGCGATGCTGCACACACCCGTTATTCGCCCGCTGATGAAGTCACGCTGGACAACTTTGAAGACCTTGAGGAAGCGTGGGTCTGGGATGGGGCGAGCTTTGATTCGCAAAGCGGACGTTCAACGCCAAGTTACATTAACGGCAAGCTTTACACCGTTGCCGGTCCGCGTCGTTATGTGGTTGCACTGGACCCGGAGAACGGTGAACTGTTGTGGTCCTACGGTGAGCCCAAAACCGGTCGCTACGAATACTCGATGCGCAAAGACTATGGCAAGGGAATTACCTACGCGGAAATCGATGGTCGCGGTGTCATCTACGTTTCATCACCGGCGTTTTTCCTGACGGCGCTTGATGCAGAGACCGGCCAACCCCTGGAAAACTGGGGCAAGCCTGTACCCGTCGACGGATTCCCGCAGACAGGCGTGGTCGACATGTTAACGGACCTGACTTCGGATCTGCCTTACGGCCACGATCCGTACAACGGCCTGGACCTCAAGGATGGTTACATCACGACGTCGTCGCCACCCATTGTTGTTAACGGCGTGGTCATTGTCGGTAATTCACACGAGCAGGGCTATTATCAATCGCGCGTCGAAAACGTTCCCGGCGATATTCTTGCTTATGACGCGCGGACCGGTGAATTCCTGTGGAAGTTTCACGTAATTCCGCGACCTGGTGAGTTCGGTCACGAAACCTGGGAAAACGACGCATGGACATATACCGGCGATGTTTCTTCGTGGGCGCCGATGTCGGCGGATGAAGAACTCGGCATGGTGTACATCCCGACTAATGGCGTGACCATCGACTACTACGGTGGTTTCAGTCCTGGCGACAATCTCTACGGCACCAGCCTGATTGCTCTGAATGTAAAGACGGGTGAGCGGGTATGGCATCAGCAACTGGTGCGCCACGACATCTGGAATTACGACACGCCGACTGCGCCGGTCCTTATGGACGTAACAATAGACGGCGAAGAAGTGCCGATCGTCGTCCAGACAACGAAACAAAACTTTGCTTACACCTTTAACAGGAAAACCGGCGAGCCAATCTGGCCAATGGTCGATACACCGGTACCGGCATCGGATGTACCCGGCGAAAAACTCGCCGCAACGCAACCGTTCCCGACCAAACCGGCCGCCTATGGCATGCAGGGGCTGACCCACGACGATCTCGTGGACTACACGCCGGAACTTCGCGCGGCCGCAATTGAAGCACTGAAAGACCATAAGATTGGCCCATTGTTCAACCCGCCATTGCACAGAGACAATGACCAGGGATATCGTGCCGCGTACTGGTGCCCGGGCGATGGTGGCGGAACGAATATCGACGGACCGAGCGTCGCTGACCCGGAGACCGGCATTCTCTACGTGTCCACGCGCAAAGCCTGTTCGTCGCGCATCATTGTATCCGGCGAAGAGCGTGACCCCAATATCGACGCACCGACTGGCGCGACGTTCGCGGACTACGCATCATTGCGCTCTGATTCGGTTCGGCATCCCGACGATATTCCGTTGTTCAAGCCGCCTTACAGTCACATTACAGCGATCGACATGAACACCGGCGAACATCTGTGGCAGTTACCAATTGGTGAAACTCCGGACCGGGTAACAAATCATCCGAAATTACAGGGAATGGATATTCCGACCACCGGCACGGGTAGTAATGCGGCAATGTCGGTTACAGCGACCTCATTTATGTATACGAGCCTGGCAAGCGACGGCACGCCGATGCTGTATTTCGTCGACAAGGTGTCCGGGGAACAAATCGGCGGCGTCGAGATTCCGGGAGCAGTGAACTACGGCATGTCGACGTATGTGCACGATGGCAAGCAGTACATCATGCTGCAGACTGGCAGCAAGCTGACGGCAATGACGCTAGGAGATTTTTGACTGGCGACGCAATGTCACCAGCAACAGCAGGAGTATCAGCAAAACGGGCCCCGGTGTACCACCGCCACTGCCACCCTGGCCCTGGTTGACGCCGACCTGGACTGATCGTTGCACTGATGCGTTGTTAGTTGCCCGATCGATCGCTGTGTAGGTAAGGGAGTAAGTGCCGACGACGGATGTATTGACTGAACCGCTAATGGTGACCTGGTCGCTCAGGTCGCCATCAATATCATCGCTCGCGGTTGCGCCCATCTCAACGTATTCCTGACCGGCAGCGAGCTGCATCGACGCGTCACCATTCAGCGATATCAGCGGTGCCACCCGATCGCCGAAGCCCAGCCTGCCGATTCCGTTGTTGGCATGAATCTCGACAACACCGGCGCCCAGCCCCGCGAAGATCAGGTCCAGTGACTCATCTCCGTTGAAATCAACAATGACGCCACGCCGCATACCATCGCTAACTATTTGCTCCGCATTGAGGGAAAATCCACCGGACGGCAAGCCGCGATACACCTGGTGAACTCCGGATTCGTTAATTGCAATCACGTCAGGCACGCCATCACCATCGATATCGCCAGCAAGCATTTTGCTCAGCGGCGAGGCACCGAGAACCGTGCCCTCAGAAAAACTGTCTCCGGCCTGTTGATAGACAACCCTGCTTAGCGGCACCTCAAGTTCACCGTCATCGACAGCCAGCAACAGGTCAATATCACCGTCACCGTCGACATCTTGCGGCGTTGCGGCGGAAACACTGCCCCGATCAAGCGACTGGCTACTAAATGATCTGCCGTCGCCGGCGTTTCTCATGACCCTGACAATACGGTTGATCGCCTGCACGACAATGATGTCATCCAGGCCGTCATTGTTAACATCGGCAACTGCTGCATCGATTCCTGAGCCTGCCGGCAACGATGTGATTGCAAAGCCCGTTGCTCCCGAACTCCGCAGCAACGTTGCATTGCCGGAACCTGCGAGTACAAGGTCGTCGTCTCCGTCCAGATCGAAATCCGCCGCAGCAGCAGCAACTACAGTGCCAAGATCACTGACGTTGAGATCAACGGTTTCGTCAAACTTTCCGCTGCCATCATTCAGATAAACTCGGCCTGCACGGGAACTCATTCCCGCGACCGCGATGTCGGGTCTGTCGTCGCCGTCCCAGTCGAGCACCGCCACCGCGTTGCCGCCGCTGTCCGCACCCAGGCTGACACCCGGCGTAGCAACGGTTCGATTGCCACTATTGAAATACACTATGGTTTGGCCACCGCTGACCACAATGTCCATAGCGCCATCGCCGTCAAAATCTCCGCTGACAACATCGCCACCCGCAGCGCTGATTATCTGCGTCGGGCCCTCGCTGAATGCCGAAACAACGACAGCGCCGGTCAACTCCGAATTGTTACCCATGTTCGGATCGTCAGATATGGCAATGGCAATCAGTGAATTGTCGCCGGCGCCACTCTGCGTCCCCTGAATGTCGTAACGTGCAGTATCGTTGGCCGACAAACCATCCAGAGAACAGGACACTGTCGGTGTCGGCGTGTTGTTGTCGCTAAGCGTGCAATTGGCCGGCGCACTGAGCGCCAATGCCGGACCGCTGGTCGCCCATTTGGCCACAAGCTCACCTTCGTCCAGGTTTGCCGGGCCACGATTCTGCACGCTGATATTCCACTGCGTCGCTTCGCCAACCAAAACCGGATTGACCGCGACTTCGGCCGTTAGATCAAGATCGGCGCGCCGATCGGAAAGAATCTGCAGATCAAATTCGACGCTGGCCGAGTCGCCCGCATTGTCGGTTGCAGTAATTCGCACTGTGTACGGCGCTTCACGCACGTCGGACGAGTTTGGAGTACCTGACAGCAGGCCACTATTTTCATCAATTTCCAGTCGGTTGCCAGGCAGGCCACTCGCGCTATAGCGCAATGTATCGTCTGCATCCAAATCGCCAAAATATGGCGACAGGGCCAATTGAAAAAAGGCGCCTTCGAATGCTGCCTGGTCCGGCGGTGATCCTATTGTAAATGGTGGATTGTTTGGCGAATTCTCAATTTTTATTTTAACTTTGGTCTCTCTGGAATTTCCGGTACCGTCGTTTGCACGATACCTGAATTCATCCTTATCCCGCCCCTTACCATCGTGGGTGTAAACAAATTTGCCGAAAGCATCCAGTTGCAACGAGCCATGTTTGACATCCCTGGTCAAAACCGCGAAAAGCTCGTCTCCCTCGATATCGAAATCATTGTCCAGAACACTGCTTGCACCGCTCTCGAGAACCGAAACAGTTCCACCACGATTGACTACAATGGAATCTTCGCGAGCAAATGGCGGCCAGCCGGACGCCCAGGCGCTGCCGGCAATCGCCAGTGCAACGAAAAGTAAAACCAGAATGACAGGTTTTTTATAGCCGCCGGGGCGGACTGATGTCGGAGATACTTGCAAAACGCCATCCCTGTAGTTGTTTTTATTGGGCGCGTTCGATGGATACTAACGTAGGAATGAATTAGACAAAAGAGCTTGGGAAAATCCTTTTTTTGTTATGGTAAATCACAGCCTTGCCGGAGTTTCTTCGACCAGGTGGTAACAAAAACTGAGCTGCTTAAACGACTGAATACAGCGGGTTTTTGTTGATTTTTACCGCCGCCTGCTGGCCGGTGGCCGACCAGCCAATATATTCATACTCAACGCCCGACGCGGCGACGAATTCCTGAAACGCCTTGTACTCGTGTTCCTGCCAGCGCGGAAAATTGTAGTACTCGTCGAATAATACGATTGCGCCCTCCTGCAATCGCGTGCCCAGCGCTTCGAAAATTGTGACAGTTGACGAATAAAGATCGCAATCGACGTGCAGAAATGAAACCGGCTCGCTGTGCTCCTGCAAAAACGTCGGCAGAGTCTCATTGAACAGCCCGACCTGGAATTTCACATTGGCCGGAACCTTGGGCATTTTCTTTTGCGCGAACGCGCCCACAGGATTTCCATTCCAGTATTCAGGAATGCCATCAAACGAGTCGAAGCCGTAAACCGTGCGATCAGCTTCAGCGCCTATCCAGCGGATAGATTTGCCGCGACCTACGCCGAATTCCATGTACAAGCCAGGTTTCTTCGCTTCGCCGACGACAAACCTGACGAGCTTGGGATGCTTCTCAAAATAAGGCGCGTCGATCATCGTCTTGCGGATGTATTCAAGCGTGTCTTGTTTTGCCTCAATCTGCAGATCAACAAGGAGATTTGAACCGTAGTGCTTAAGCACGAAGCGGCGAAACAGGAACTCGCTGAGAGTGCGTTTGAATAGTGGCATGGCGACAGGAACCCGAATTTTTGTTGATTCTGGAGGCGGCGCTGGAGTTTATCACAAGACATTTCAATCCTGTCCCAATGATCCTCAGGAGGCGCATCAATTGCGGTATATTGGCCCGCCGTGACTCGCGAAAAACTAAAAGGTTTGAGATGAAGCAAGCATTCCGACTAATCGCCATTCTTTTCCTGTCGGCCTGCAGCGGCGCTGAAAATGGCGCCGTCGTAGAGAATGGCGGCGCTCAGGCTGAGTCAGCAACGTCGTGGAATCGAGGCGCCATGGTGGCGGCCGCAGACGTCCGTGCTGCCGAAGCAGCTATCGAAATGCTGGAAAAAGGTGGCCACGCAGTCGATGCCGCGATTGCCGCACACGCAGTGCTTGGATTGGTGGAACCGCAAAGCTCAGGACTTGGCGGCAGTGCCTTCATGCTAGTGCATGAAGCGGATGGCGGCGAACTGTCTTATTACGATGGCAGGGAAATGGCGCCCGCCGGGGCAACCATTGACATGTTCATGCAGGATGGTGAGCGTTTGGGACGCATGCAAACCTGGTCGAGCGGCATCACGACCGGCGTGCCCGGTACGGTAGCGCTTTACAAGCTTGCGCACGACACTCACGGTCGATTGCCATGGTCAGATCTCTTTCAGCCGGCCATTCGGCTTGCAAGTGATGGATTCGAAGTCTCGCCGCGGCTCGCAAACTACATGCCGATGATGGCGCAGCGATCGAAACTGGATGAGAACCCGGGCTCTGCTGAATACTTTTACCCGAACGGAGAAGCGCTAGAGATTGGCGATATTCGAACAAACGCAGAATATGCAAACACGTTGTCGCGAATCGCGACCGAGGGGCCGGATGCGTTTTATTCCGGCGCGATAGCAGAGTCAATTGTGAAGACGGCCGCAGAGGAGCCTTTTGCGGGTCCGATGAACATGGCAGACTTTGCCAACTACCGCGCCGTCAAGCGCGACGCAGTTTGCGGAAAATTCCGCGAGATGGAAATTTGTTCGACGGCGCCACCGTCGTCCGGCGCAGCGATAATCATGATGGCCGGATTGTACGACCACCTTGTTAGTGACGCTGTTACCGAATCCGACAAGGTAGCGGCTTTCGTTGATGCACAGCGGCTGGCTTATGCCGATCGCGACCATTACGTCGGTGATCCGGATGTCATTGGTGTACCACTTGAGGACCTGATCAATCCTGTCTACCTCGAACATCGTGCGACCGAACGCTTCGAACCCGGTGAGGACCCCACGCCGGGCAACCCGACGGCGGTATTGCACCAGGACACTGCCGCATTCCTGTGGGGCGCTGACAACACGCTCGAGAGCAGCGGAACCACGCACTTTTCAATCATCGACGGTGACGGCAATGCCGCAGCACTGACAGCATCCGTCGGAGCGCCCTTCGGCTCGACCCGCTGGGCTGAGGGATTCGTACTCAACAACCAGATGTCCGACTTCGACACGGAATATCATGCGGGTGACGCACCACGCGCCAACGCAATAGCACCCGGCAAAAGACCGCGATCTTCAATGTCACCGACTATTATTTATGATGACCGGCGCAATGTTCGTATGCTGACAGGCTCACCGGGCGGAAATTCAATTCTTGCGTATATTGCAAAAACAATTGTAGGTGTCTTCGACTGGGATATGTCTGCGCAGGAAGCCGTCGACTTTCCTAATATTATCGCCAGGGGTTCACAAGTACGCGTAGAAATTTCGGCAGATCGCGGTAAGGAATTTGCGGACGAACTGGCATCGCGCGGTTATAACGTCAAAGAGAGTGACGGTGAAAATTCCGGCTTGCACGTAATTGTCGTGCGTCCGGAACTTCTCGATGGAGCTGCGGACAAACGTAGAGAAGGTGTTGTACTAACGACACCAAAAAACTAGCCTTCGCTAATCGAAAAGAGACTGATTCGCATTCATTAAGAATCTTTTTCTTTCGACTTGAAAGACAGGAAGCGCGCCTGTATATCGACTAGTCAACAACTTGGATCG
>JBLHLN010000008.1:0-18596 GCA_047620565.1 Woeseiaceae bacterium | reverse complement strand
GCCTACATGATCATGGCGATTGCCGCCGGCATCGGCATTATCTGGCGCATGAAGCTCGCTCACGCAGTTGCGGCAAGTGTTGCGCCGCTCGGCGCCTGGTTCACATTCCTCGCGCTGGTTACCGGGTCGATCTGGGGCAAGCCGATGTGGGGAACCTGGTGGGAATGGGCTGATCCAAGAATGACGTCGGAGCTGATATTGTTGTTTCTTTATTTTGGCTACATGGCCCTTCGGTCCGCAATCGAGGACACTGCGAAGGCAGACAAGGCCAGCGCGATTCTGGCAATGGTTGGTGCGGTAAATGTGCCGATCATTCATTTTTCAGTCAACTGGTTCACCTCGTTGCATCAGGGCCCGACGATTATCAGGGACCAGGGACCAGCGATTGGCGCGGCCATGCTGTATCCGTTGCTGGCTATGATATTTGGCTTTTCATTCCTGTTCGGCGCATTACTGCTTATGCGCGTCAGAGCAGAAGTCCTGCATCGCGAGAGGCGCTCAAAATGGGTCCGACGTCTCGTAATGGGCGAGGAGAAAGCGGCATGATGGAAGTTCTGGATATGGGCAAATACGGCTGGCATGTGTGGGGCACTTTCGCGCTGACATTTGTCGTCCTGATTGTGTGCGTGGTGCAGGCGAAGCGGCGCCACGAAAACGTTCGAAATGACCTCAGGACACGACTGCAGGCAATGGAGTCTGAGCAATGAAACCAAGACAACAACGTATGCTGGCTGTAGGACTCGCGGCGGTGGGAATTATCATTGCCGCCGGGCTGACGTTGCGAGCATTCCAGGAGAACATGATGTTCTTCATCGAAATCAGTGAGGTTGTAAAAGGCAATGTTCCCGATGACCGCAATTTTCGCGTAGGCGGCCTGGTGCTGGCTGGCAGTGTCAGCAGGCAGCCTGGTGAGGTCGAGGTCGAATTTACGCTGACAGATCTCGATAACGAACTGGTGGTTGCATATGACGGCATCCTGCCAGATCTGTTTCGGGAAGGTCAGGGCATCATCGCGCACGGGCGCCTGAATGCTGATGGCAAATTCATTGCTGACGAGGTGCTGGCCAAACACGACGAGAACTACATGCCGCCGGAAGTTGCTGAGTCGCTGGCAAAGCATGCTGAAGCCAAAGAGGCGGCAATAGCCGCCGAAGAACAAGAATAGTGATCCCTGAGATCGGACATTTTGCGCTGATTCTCGCGCTATCACTGGCAATTTGTCAGGGCGTATTGCCGCTGCTGGGCGCTTATCGCAACGATGCGGCAATGATGGCAGTCGCCAGACCTGCGGCTACCGGACAATTCGTTTTCGTCGCGATATCGTTTATTTGCCTGGCCTGGTCATTTTTACAGAGTGATTTTTCAGTGCTGTATGTTGCCAACCATTCGCAGCTGGCATTGCCGACGTATTACAAGATCGCAGCCGTCTGGGGTGCGCACGAAGGTTCACTGCTTTTGTGGATATTGCTGATGGGCGCCTGGACGGTCGCTGTCGCCACCTACAGTTCAGAGTTGCCGGTAACTTTTTCAGCGCGGGTAATTGGCGTACTGGGTCTGCTGAGTAGCGGCTTCCTGTTATTCACTCTGATGACCTCCAACCCGTTTGAACGCCTGATCCCGGCAGCCATGGATGGCGCTGATCTTAATCCTCTGTTGCAGGACATCGGGCTGACAATTCACCCGCCAATCCTGTACGCAGGCTATGTCGGATTCTCCGTCGCATTCGCATTTGCAATTGCCGCCATGCTGAGCGGCAATCTCGACAGAGCCTGGGCGCGCTGGACGCGACCCTGGACGACCTGGGCCTGGTTGTTTTTGACAATCGGCATCGCCCTTGGCAGCTGGTGGGCATACTACGAACTTGGCTGGGGTGGCTGGTGGTTCTGGGATCCGGTTGAAAACGCATCATTCATGCCATGGCTTGCCGGTACCGCTTTGATACATTCGCTGGCAGTGACTGAGAAACGTGGTTTGTTCAAGAGCTGGACCTTATTGCTCGCGATATCCGCATTTTCACTGAGCTTGCTCGGCACTTTCCTGGTCCGCTCCGGTATCCTGATTTCGGTACATGCCTTCGCGACGGACCCCGCGCGAGGCATGTTCATTCTTATCTTCCTGGTTATAACAATTGGCGGCGCACTGTCTTTGTATGCATGGCGTGCTCCCGGTCTCGATTCGTCAGCCGGCTTCCGCGCATTTTCGCGAGAGACCTTTCTGCTATTGAATAACGTATTGCTCGTCATTGCCGCCACGCTGATTCTTGCAGGTACCCTCGCGCCGCTTATCGTTGAAGTGTTCGACGCCGGAAAGATATCAGTTGGACCGCCATGGTTCGCGATCGCATTCGCCATCCCAATGCTGCCGTTGGTACTGCTTGTCGGTGTTGGCATGCATACAGCCTGGCGAACCCAGGCCATTCAACCACTGGTCCGACAATTGAAGATTCCGGCCATGCTGGCGATTGCTGCAGGAATCATAGTGCCAACTTTTATCTACGGTCGTTTTGGTTTGTTACTGGTGACCGGAGCAATCGCCGGCTTCTGGATTATCGGCGTCGCGTTGTTGCAACCCATTCGGTCATTGAGAAGGGCCCCAGGTACGCCTGCTATTACACGCGCTGCATTGGGTATGTCCGTTGCACATTTCGGTGTAGGAATGTTTGTCATTGGTGTCACGTTTGTTTCCGCGTTTAACGTAGAAGCAGATGTCAGCCTGAGACCAGGCGAGCAAACGACAGTGGCCGGGTACGACTTTGAATTACGTGGCCTGCGCAATGTTCAGGGCCCAAACTACCAGGCAGTCGAAGCAGAGATTGAAATTCGCCGCAATGGCGACTTTGTTGGCGAACTCAGACCACAAAAGAGAACCTATCTTGTACAGCAGAGCCCTATGACAGAAGCCGGCATTGACGCGGGCTGGAATCGTGACCTGTTCGTAGCCTTGGGTGACCCGCTGGGCAATGGCGCGTGGAGCGTCAGGGTGCAGTACAAACCAATGATCAGGTTCATCTGGCTTGGCGCGTTCGTAATGGCATTTGGTGGCCTCATCGCTGCTAGCGATCGTCGTTATCGGCTGTATGCGGAAGCCAGTGAAAAAGGCGCTGCTATGAGTGGAGAGACCGCCTGATGATGAAGTTCATCGCGCCACTTATCATCCTTGGTTTGTTGATGGTGGTATTCATCAAGGGGCTGGACCCGGATCGAAACCTCAACGAATTACCTTCACCGTTCCTGGACAAGCAGGCCCCGCAATTCGATTTGCCGAAAGTTGAGAATCTTGATGAGAGGGTTTCCAATAGTGATTTCGAGGGCGAGGTGGCCATCGTTAACTTCTGGGCAACCTGGTGCGTCGGTTGCCGCCAGGAACACGACTTCCTGATGGATTTGTCGCGAGAGAATGCCGTGCCGATCTACGGCGTCGACTGGCGAGACAAGCATGCACCTGCATTAGCGTGGTTGCAGCAGTTGGGCAACCCATACGTCGCTTCGGGATTCGATGTTGATGCGCGAGCGGGGATTGACTGGGGCGTTTATGGTGCGCCGGAAACTTTCCTTGTCGGCAAGGACGGTCGTGTGCTGCACAAGCATCTTGGCCCGCTGAGTCGTACAGCGTGGGAAGAGGACTTCATGCCATTAATTAATGCGGAGAATGGAGTCACGCAATGAAAAGACTCGTGCTACTTATGGTTTTTTCTGTTTCGGGCTCTGCTTCATTTGCAATTGATGCTGGCAAAGCTTTCGAAGATCCGGAAATGCAGGCTCGCTATGAAACTATCATTGCGGAAGTTCGCTGCGTTAAGTGTCAGAACCAGACCATCAAAGATTCCAATGCTCTGATCGCGAATGACCTCAGGCGGGAAATTCGCCGCTTGTTGAGCGAGGGCAAGACGGATGCCGAAGTTTATGATTTCCTCGTGGAACGGTACGGCGAATTTTCCCTGTATCGTCCGCGCATGGCAGGCAAGACCCTGGTGCTGTGGATTGCACCAGGAGCATTTATTCTTTTCGGCGCTTTTGTCGCGATTCGCGTCGTGCGCGGCCGCATGTCACTACCGATCGATGATGACGAGATTGAAGTCGATCAGGCAAACGGTTAGATGCTGCTCTGGATCATCTTTGGCGTAATGCTTTTTGTTGCCGCGCTGGTTGTGGCGATACCGCTTTATCGCGCCGAGAAACGATTGACCAGCGGCACAGCGTTATCAGTGCTTGTCGTCGTAGCGCTCTCGGCGACTGTCTATTCCTATGTTGGCTCTCCCAATGTTAATCCCCTGCAAGACGCTGCCCCGGATATCGACGCGATGGTGTCGTCTCTGGCAGCAAGGCTTGTAGACAATCCTGATGATCTGGCCGGCTGGAAAATGCTGGGGAGGTCCTACCAGCAGCTAAAGGATTTTTCCGGCGCAGAAGCTGCGTACGAGCAAGCAGTCCGACTTGAGTCCGGTGAAAACGCACAAACTCTGGCAGACCTGGGAGAGGCAGTGTTGTTGGGAGACGGGCGCACAATAAACGGACGAGCCGGACAATTGTTTGAGGGCGCGCTCGCTATAGAGCCGAATAATCCGAAAGCGCTTTTTTATTCCGGTCTTGCTGCCATTGAAAGAGGCGATCCGGAGCTTGCTGTCACCCGTTGGGAGGCACTACTTGCGACTTCGCCGCCACCGAATATCGAAGGAATCCTGCGCCAGCGTATTGCCGAATTGCGCGGCACAGAATCCGAACCTGCACAGCAGCAAGCCGGGCCCGCCGTTGTAGCGAACATTATTCTGGGCGAAAACGCTATGGCGGCAAACCTTGCCGACACGACTGTTTTCATCATCGCCCGCGATCCAAACCAGCCCTCACCGCCGATCGCAGCAGTTCGACGGCGCTTATCCGAACTTCCCACGCAAGTTACCCTGAGTGACTCCGATGCCATGATTCCGGGACGAGTGCCGTCGGCATTTTCAACGCTCGAAATTGTCGCCAGGATATCGGTTTCTGGCCAACCAATTGCCCAGCCGGGCGACTGGTTTGGACAGGAAATTGTGGATTCCTCGACGGCCGGCCCGGTGCAGATTTCTATCGACCAGCAGGTTCCCTAAGCATCCCCTGATGCGCCGATTGTCCTGGCGCTGCTTGACAGCACACCTCAACTGACCGGATATTGGCCGCAACGCACAACGTGGAAACCAAACCGTGGAAAAATTCGAGCTTACAGAGGCTGGTGAAGGTCATCAGTTACGCGTGCCTATTCGAGGAACTTCGATTCTCCGTTACCCGCTGTACAACAAAGGCACGGGATTTAGCGATGATGAGCGCGAACGATTCGGACTCGAGGGGTTGTTGCCGTCACAACACAATGACATAGACACGCAGGCGCGCCGCGTTTTCAAATCAATCATGTTTAACGAAGACCCTGTAGGAAGGCATATCGGCCTGGCGGCGCTTCAGGATCGTAATGAACACCTGTTTTACAAGGTCCTGAGCCAGCATCTAGAAGAGCTAATGCCGATCGTTTACACACCGACAGTCGGCAAGGCCTCGCAGTACTTCAGCCGGGTATTTCGCCGCGCACGCGGCATCTGGATTACTCCGGACTACATGGGTCGAATCGAGGAAATTCTGCGCAAGGCAGCGCCCTTCGAGGGTGTACAACTTATGGTTGTCACCGACAACGAGTCTATTCTCGGCATTGGCGATCAGGGTGCCGGTGGTATGGCAATCAGCGTTGGCAAGCTATCGTTGTACTGCGCCGGAGCAGGCATCCATCCCGCCCGTACTTTGCCGATCAGCCTGGATGTTGGCACCGACAATCAATCTTTGCTTGACGATCCTCTTTACCTTGGATGGCGTGAACCGCGATTGCGCGGAGACAGGTACATACAGCTAATTGATGAATTTGTTGCGGCCTGTAAAAAAGTCTTTCCGCAGATTGTCATTCAGTGGGAAGACTTCAGAAAAGACAATGCGCTGACTATTCTCGATCGCTATAGCAAACAGGTTCCGTCGTTCAATGATGACATACAGGGAACCGGTGCAGTTGCGCTCGCTTGTATCCTCGCGGCGAATCGCATAACCAAAACCAGCATCACCGATAGTCGCGTACTCATTTATGGCGCCGGCGCAGCCGGACTCGGCATTGCCAGGCAAATTTCTGCAGAACTGCAACGGCGAGGTCAAACCGGAGATGCTCTGCAGGAATCGATCCTGGTCATGGACAGTCGTGGCATCCTGAGTGACGAGCGAGAACTGGATGATTACAAGAGGGAACTGGCCTGGCCCGCAGCAATGGCGGGGAAACTCGATCTGAATGAAGCACAGCGGAGCACACTTGAAAGGGTGGTTGCGGCATACAAACCCAACGTTCTTATCGGCGCCTCGGGACAGGGCGGATCATTTGACGAAGAAACCGTAAGCACGATGGCATCCGTGTGCGACGTGCCGGTCATTCTCCCTATGTCCAATCCAACCTCGATTAGTGAGGCAACGCCTGAAAACATATTGCGCTGGACGCAGGGCAGGGCGCTGGTCGCTACTGGCAGTCCGTTTGACGACGTGCAGATGCGTGGTGGTGCGCAACGTATTGGCCAGGCCAACAACGTGTTTGTTTTTCCCGGTCTCGGACTCGGCACGATCGTGTCAGGCGCAACGGAAGTAACTGCCGGTATGATCAGTGCGTCATCACAGGCTCTGGCCGACAGTCTCACTGACGACGAAATTGCAGACCGCTGCCTCATGCCCGAAGCTTCACGACTTTGGGACATCTGCGGCGCTGTAGCGCTGGCAGTTGCAGAGTGCGCGGTTACCGATGGGGTTGCGCCGTCGGCGGATAAGAAGGAACTTGCCGGAAAAATTGAAAACTACCGATGGGAACCAGCCTATCCGGAGCTGGTCACTTCATGACAGAAATTTTGTCTACTCGGAGAAACTGTTGAGCACTGACGATTTAATTGAAGCCGCACCAATGTGCTTCGCATGTGGTCCCGACAATCCGATCGGCCTGCAAATTAAGTTTACTTTGGCTAATGAGCGGGTTACCGCACAATTCACGCCGGACAAGAACCATGTTGGCTACGAAAACACGGTGCATGGGGGCATCATTTATTCGGCACTCGATGACGTGATGGCCAACTGCCTGTACCTGCAACAAATTAAGGCACACACCGCCCGCTGTGAAATTCGATATCGGAAAGCACTGCAAGTTGGGCAAACGATCAACCTTTCCGGCTGGATCGAAACCAGGAAACGACGCCTGGTCATTCTGAAAAGCGAGGCAAGACTTGCAGATGGGGATGAACTTATTGCTGATTGCGAAGCCAGTTTTATGCTCGCATGACACGACCGTGCCTGCAGCATCAACTCACGTGGCTATAATTTCGGTGATGGGACTCTGACGGTATCGCCCGACATATCACTATCGGCCCGACGCTCTGATTCTTTCGCTACGTCCTCTGACGCGTGTTGCAATGCCTTGTGCAAACGTTTCAGCTGCACAAACGAAAGGCCGTTTAAGTCCAGCATCGCCAGTGCATTGATAATCGTCAGCGACTGGTCCTGACCGGCGGTCTTGTGAGTAGCTGTTTCCGTCATAACGGCGCCAGTCTAGCAAGCGCGCTGGAGATTAAATGTGACTTTAGTCACGCCTGATTCCAGCAGCATGGCAATAACCATGCTGTGATAGCATGCCGGCTCGATTTGGGCCGACGCCACAAGATTCGGCTTTCGAGGAGATAACAGTGTCACTGCCTGCCATTCTTGATGGCCACCTTAGATTGCCAATCATCGGGGCCCCGATGTTTATCGTGTCGGGTCCTGAACTTGTCCTTGCTCAATGCAAGGCAGGTATCGTTGGCGCTTTCCCTGCATTGAACGCGCGACCAGAATCAACACTCGACGAGTGGCTCGCGCGCATTACTACTGAACTCGCTGAATTCGCGACAGCAAATCCTGAACTTCCGGTCGCACCATTTGCCGTTAATCAAATCGTGCACCAGAGTAACAATCGCTTACAGCACGACGTTGAACTATGCGTGAAGTACAAAGTCCCTGTAGTGATTACCAGCTTGCGGCCACCGGCAATGGTCGTCGAAGCCGTGCACAGCTACGGCGGCGTGGTATTTCACGACGTCATCAATTTACGGCACGCGAAAAAAGCCATAGAACAGGGCGTCGACGGAATAATTACTGTTTGCGCAGGCGCCGGTGGGCACGCCGGCACGACAAGCCCGTTTGCACTAGTCAAGGAAGTCCGGGAAATATTTGACGGCACAATCATATTGTCCGGCAGCATGAGCCTTGGTAGTGACGCGCTCGCAGCACAAGCGATGGGCGCCGACCTTGCCTATATCGGTACAAGATTTATCGCGACGGAAGAGGCCAACGCGCCGGGCAATTACAAGGAAATGATCGTGGCCAGCAAGTCCGCAGATATTGTTTATACGTCTTTGTTTACCGGCGTAGATGGCAGCTACCTCCGCGGCAGTATCGAAAATGCCGGACTGGACCCGGACAATTTACCTGCTGCAGAGAAAAGCACGATGGATTTCGGTAGTGGCGGCGGATCAAAAGCGAAGGCCTGGAAAGATATTTGGGGCGCGGGGCAGGGTGTTGGGAGCATGCATGAAGTAATGCCTGTTAACGCGCTGGTAATGCGTATGCAGCAGGAATACCTCGAAGCACAGCGGAGACTCACTGTGACCTGAGCACTGTCGCGAGGAATATGGCCGAGAAGAAACTACTCTTCGTCGGGCAACTGCAGCCCGGGCAATCCATCGAGGCTGACTCTGTTTCTCTCTGCCCTGTAAGCCAGGATTTCCTCTTCGCTTTTATTGGCGAAGTAGTTTGACAACGAGTCGCGGTCTTTTTGAAATTCGAACAATGGGACTCCAAAACCACATGAATCCATGATCCGTTGAACATCAATCAGAATAATAT
This sequence comes from Woeseiaceae bacterium, assembly GCA_047620565.1. Lineage (GTDB taxonomy): Bacteria > Pseudomonadota > Gammaproteobacteria > Steroidobacterales > Woeseiaceae > SZUA-117. The sequence continues at coordinate 9,681 of JBLHLN010000008.1, read as the reverse complement.
TTCTTGCAGCCGGTTGCTGCGGGAACCTGGCCAGCGTTTCGGAAAACATTTCGTCATGCGGTTCCAGTGCCGTGCCTTTGCCGTAGAAGCGAAAAATTTTCGGCGGACCGTCGAAAGCACACATCATAATAACGATGCGGCCATTTTCCCTTAGATGGGATACCGTCTCAATACCGCTACCACCCGTATCGACGTAGCCAATTTCTGTCGGCCCAAGCACACGAAAACAATCGAGACCTTTCGGCGAACAATTGATCAGGCCATCACCAGACATTGGCGCGGTTGAGACGAAAAAAACTCTTTGACCTTCGATCCAGCTCTGAATCTTCTCATTAATTTCCGTATATTCCGTGCCCATGCTTCCTAACCTTTTGCCGATTTTTCGAGTATACGCAGTTCATTCCTGTTGGCGGCAATCCAGCCCGTCACCATAAATGCCTCGATCATCACTATCTTTGCGCGAAGCGCGGCGCATCACACTTGCGGCGCAAGGATTTGGCAGACCCAGACCTGCGGGTCGTATTTCCACCAGCCACATTCGTCGCGTTGTGCAAGATCTTGGCCTGTTGCAGCTCGACTTCGTTAACGTCCTGGTGCCGGCACACTACCTGGTGGTTTATTCCAGACTCGGAGCGTACGACAAAGCATCTTTCAATCAACTGATTTATAACACGCGGGAGTTTACTGAGCAGTGGGCACACGAGGCGTCAATCGTGCCCGCCAGTCTCTGGCCGACGCTCGAGTATCGCCGTCGGGATTTCCGACCGTATGCCAACAGCCCGATCATGAAACTTAAAGGCAAATCGAAATATCTTTCCCAAGCACTGGATTTAATAGTAGATAAAGGAGCTGTCACATCACGGGACCTGCCACCAGTTGCCGGCCCGAAACGGAAGGCCGGAGATTGGCATCGATCGGTCCCGCGCTGGGCGCTTGAGTATCATTTTGGCCTCGGCAAGCTGGCAGTTGTGAACAGGCTGGCTAATTTTCAGCGTGTTTATGACCTGGCAGAACGGGTAATTCACCCCGACCATCTCGAAAGAAGCCTGTCCCGTCATGAAAGTCACCGCGAACTACTAACCATTGCGGCGAATGCATTTGGCGTCGCCACCGCGCACGACCTGGCAGATTATTATCGCATGAGTGTCCGTGAAGCCCAGCCAAGGCTCGATGAACTGGTGACGGACGGAACTATTCGGCCGGTTCAGGTTGAGGGCTGGAAGGAACAGGCTTACCTGGCTCCTGAATCGCGCTTGCCGCGGCAAATCTCATGCAGCTCGCTGCTGTCGCCGTTTGATCCACTCGTCTGGTACCGGCCGCGTGCTGAGCGCCTTTTCGATTTTCATTACCGCATCGAGATTTATGTAACTGCCGCGAAACGCAAATGGGGCTACTACGTGCTGCCGTTTCTTCTTGACGATGAAATCGTCGGGCGCGTTGACCTCAAGGCTGACAGACAAAAAGGTTGTCTGCTGGTACTGGCCAGCCACGCAGAAGAAAATATCGATGAGGCACGCGTTGTTGACTGCCTGGGTGACGAACTCATGTCGCTGGCACGGTGGCTGGGTCTGGAACGCATGAAGGTTTCGCGTCGTGGTCCATTTGCGCGACGGCTGGCAGCCAGCGTCAAAGGAAAAGGCTACTCCTAGTGGGTAGGATTCGTGTATTCGTCGATGATCTCGCCAATTGCGGCAGCGCATACGTGGCAAAAATTACTGGTCCTGGTAAACATGATGCAGTTTTGCTCTGAACGGTAATAACCTTGCGCCTGGTAAATTGCGCCTTCAAACGCACCGATAGCGTTATCGTAATGTGCAGCTGAAAACATGCCTTCAACGATGTTCTGATTGTCCGTAAACAACTTATCCATCTCAGACTCAGACACATTTTCTGCGCGCATATTTGCCCGCCGTGCCTGGTAGGCAAGGGAATGCTCTTCGTACTCGTCTTTCGGCCAGGGCGTAGGCACAGGCGTCGATTCGGCAATAAGGTGCCGCCACTTAAGCTGGTCAGGATCGAGTAACGCTGTGACATTGGGTTCGTACGGCTCAATTATCGTATCTGGCGCTTCGTATGCTACCGAGCTGGTGTAGTACTCGTCCGCCAGGCCCGCAAAATGGTGCGCGAATTCGTGAACAAAAAGGTAGCCCGCCCATTCACTGTTGGCAGCCGCTGTGCTGTACAACCCGTAGATTCCGCCACCACCGTAGGTTTCAGTGTTGGCCAGAATTTCTACAAAATCATAGGGCGCAGATGACGCAATTCGTCGCCAGTCGTTGTTGCCGTAAGTCAAAACGTAACGCTCACTACGAAAAGCGTCGTAAGTAACTCCGAGCGGCGAGTCACGAAAAATGCCGGTCGAGGGTCGCGAAACGCCTGATTGGTTGGCGGGTGGAGCCAGGGCCCAAACATTGAAGTCGCTGCGCCGTTCCTTAAATGGAGAAGTGGCAAAGAGAATCTCTGCCAATTCCTGCGCCTTGCGTATGAAGTCTTCCTGTTCATCGACCGTATATCCATCGCCGAGCAATAGGACATCAACTTTGTTTGCAGAATGCCCATTGTTGACTATCTCCACAACGTAATCCTGCCAGGCAGGCGTTTCCTCATGGATGAGGTAGTCGTCCGGATCTACGCCGATTCGCCAGACTTCCTGAAATTCATTGTGCGCATCACGCTTTTTCACGACAATTTCGAAGTCATCTGACTGTGCCGGAAAGCGAACGGATTCGTGAAAAGTTCGATTCATCTCACGGGCTTCTCCCGTTGTTTCCCATTCTCCGTATATGCTACTGAAGCTTCGCGACCAGGCGACGTCACCGGATTCTGCATCGACAATCTCGAATGCGTATTTGCCGCGCAATGTCCGGTCGATTGGCTGCAAAAGATTCCCAGCAAAGGGAAGCGGCTCGAGCACGGTGCGATCGAGACTAAATATCTCTGTTTCGCTGTTGCCACTATGAAAATAGTCAACACGCATCGTGCGCGGAGATTGTGCAAAGAGTGAGCTGGACAGCGAGATCAAACACGCCAGCAGAATAAGGCGAATCATCCGGCCTCCTGAGTGTTTAAATTGCCGACATTGGTTTGATCGGCGAGCCATCGAAAAATCGTCCGAGCCTGAACGGCTCCAAATCAATTGGGTTATCCGCGCCGGTCAACATCGCGGCAAGCGCTTTGCCAGCGCCAGGACCAATACCGAAACCGTGCCCGCTGAAGCCACTCGCGATGTAAAACCCTGCAGTATTGCCTACTTCTCCGATCATCGGCACAACATCAGGAGACGTTTCAACCATGCCTGCCCAGGTCTCGACAATGCCTACCTTTGCGAGCGCAGGAAAAAGCTCGTCCAGATTCTTTCGTATTCCCCTGACAACTCTCGGATTTGGCAAAGGGTTCAGCACTCGTGTCTTTTCAAACGGAGAAACCTCGTCAAGCCCCCAGCGCTTTGGCGTTGTAAACTCATCAATGAAATCCCGACCCAACGAAATGCGCAGCGATCCTATTTCCTGGAACAGGGCAGGAAGAAACTTGAATGCATAGCGAAAAGTTGAGGGTGTAATAGCATGGTCAAGAATGGTGCCGTGGGCAACCGTATAGCCGCCGTCCTGTCGGCGGCGTATTCCCAATTTCTGATCAAATACATCACCAATAAATAGTTCACGCGCCGGAGCCGTTCGGGCAACTGTTCCGCGAACTTTCAGTTGCGGTACAGATATACCGAGCGAACGGCAAAACATCGACGTCCAGGCGCCGGCCGCACACAGGACCACGGATGTCCGAATAGTGCCGTGTTCGGTTACAACGGCAGAAACAGTTCCAGCGGAAGACTCGATTCCACGTACCGCGCAAGAGGTAAGAATCGTTGCACCCTCGCGCGCAGCAGCCCTGCCAATGGCCGGCCCGGCTTTGTGCGGTTCTGCGCGTCCGTCGCTGGCCGTATACAGACCGCCGATCCAGTTTGCAGACGAACCCTCAACATGGCGACGCAATTCATCGCCGTCAAACAGGCGGGTATCCAGTTCATAGTCCCTGGCAATATCCAGCCACTGTTGAAAGCCCTCAATGTCGCTGTCCTTGCGTGCCGCGAAAATACATCCTCCCTGGGAAAAGCCAACCTCTTCTCCAATATCCTCGGCCAGGGTGCGCCATATCCGCATGCTTTCGATCATCATCGGCAGCTCGCGTGGATCGCGTCCTTGTTGGCGTACCCAGCCCCAGTTTCGTGACGATTGTTCCCCGGCAATGTGTCCCTTCTCGCACAGGACGACGTTGACTCCCTGCCTGGCGAGGAACCACGCAGTCGAAACACCAACAATGCCACCGCCAATTATGACGATGTCTGCTTTAGTTGGAATGCTCGGGGGCGCCGTTAACGGCCCGCTCCAGGTCGATGCGACGACCCGTGCATTTTGTTCGCTAGTTAAGTGTTCGTTAGACATATTTTCGTTAGACATTGATCTCGTAAGCCGTATTGCTTCAGTTCTGGAATTGGGCGAATCGGATTATAACGGGTTAGCGGACAATATCCTCTTGAGTTAGCTGAATTAAGATCTATATGAGGCGACGATCACAGCGGCACGACACCCCAGGTGAGATGATCAAGCTATGACATATCGACCTTCAGCGCTGGTACTGATCATTGCAAACATGATTCCGTTGATCGGAGTCGCGTTCTTCGAATGGAGAGTCATCGACATTTTGCTGCTGTACTGGACGGAAAGCGTAATCATAGGCGTTATCAATGTATTGCGGATGAGCAGGTGTCAGACGAATAACTTGCTTGGCGGGTTGCTACCTGCGATAGCGGGGAAGGAAATACCGGCTGAATTAAAAGCCAACCTGCCCAAAATCTCGCTGCCCGGGATTAAATTTTTTATCATTCCATTTTTTATTCTTCACTATGGCGGCTTTTGCTTCGGCCACCTGATGGCGGTAATCGGGTTGTTTGGCGAAACGGGTTTGCGGAACGGACTCGGCGCTTCTTTACAATATTTCTGGCAGCCCGAATACTGGTTGGCGGTCGCCGCAATCGCGGCCAGTCACATGTATTCCTATTTCAGCAATTATATCGGCCGTAATGAATTTCAACACACAAGTTTGTTTTTGCTCATGCAGCGACCCTATGGACGCATAGTCGCAATGCATATCGCGATTGTATTTGGCGCAGGTCTGGTGATGTGGCTTGGCAGTGCTTTGCCAATGCTCGTAGTTCTGATACTGGCCAAAACAGCGATGGATCTTCGCTTACATGAGGGTGAGCGCGCGAAATTCGCAATGCAGGCCTGAGCTGCGTCGCGAACCTGCAGCACTTCATTGCGCAGATATTCAGTGTAAGCCCTGTGGTATTTGCGTATTGTGTCCCGCAATGTTCAGGTTACCCACAATTTTCGCCATCGCTCTGCTTCTGCTCACTGCATGCGGGACCAGTGAAGTATTGGAACCCATCGACGGGACGGTGCCGTCAGGCATTGATTTGTCCGGCAACTGGTTAATGCGCGATCCGAACGTCGCAGACCAGCAACGCGTCAACGACGCCATCAGAAAAACCGATGGCATGAAAGACGATGACTTTAGTGTCAAACCTAATTCGAATCGATCGCGGCAAAGCAAATCGCGCAAGAACAAAGGCGGCCTGGTTCATGTGTTTCTTGAAACCGGCACTGCGCTGAAGGTGACGCAGACGGCGCATGGTGTTTTTGTGAGTTTTGATCGCTCCGTTGTTGAAGAATATCGTTTCGGCGAAAGCAGAATTATCAGTGTTGGTCAGGTCGAGGCACAGAGAGTGACAGGCTGGAAAGATGACCGCCTTGTAATTGAAACACTGGACAAGAACAGCATGAAGCTGACCGAAAACTACCGCGTTATTGACGGCGGGCAAACCCTGGAACGGACTATCATTTTCAGGAGCAGGGACCTGCAGGAGGAAACCATCATTCAGGAATTTGACCGTACTGATTAGCCATTCCTGAGTAAAACTTTCCGATTAAGAGCTTGTGATTAAGCGTCCTGAAATTGGGGGCGGAGCAGGTACACCCGGCGGGATGAAAGGCTAACCCTGGTTCCGCCCCCGGTAGTTCGAATCATTAAATACCTCGAGCTACTAGGTATAGGGTACATACCTGGAACTAATATGCATAGATTGTTATACCTTGAGCTACTAGGTATAGTGGGCGGATCGACAGCCACTCACCCGGTGCTTTATGGGCCAGACCAATCCTCCATTCATGAGCGGCGTTCCTGAACTCCTCCTGCTGCAACTACTCGGTCAACGCGCGATGTATGGCTATGAGCTGGTTAAATCCATACGACTGGTAACTGAAGATGCGATCAGCCTGGGGGAGGGCGTTATCTACCCGGTCCTGCATTCTCTTGAACGCAACGGCGCATTAAAGGCAAAACGCAGGGCGGTTGATGGACGTACGCGGGTTTATTATTCGCTGACCGCAAAAGGGCGTAAGCGTCGCGACCGGCTGCAAAACGAATGGCACCGCGTCCGGTCCGGTATCAGTGCCGCTCTTGAGGCCCCCTTACTTGCGTAAGTCCATACAGGCTGAACTCATTGACGGCATGCGTATGCAGCTGTTGAATTCCGGTATTGCGCCCAGGCAGGTTCGCAGAATAATCACAGAACTCCATGATCACATTGATGACATTCAGCTGGAGCGCACGGGGCAAACGTTGTCGGTCGAAGAGATCAAACAAAGGTTGGGAGATCCGGCCGTCCTGACCGAACACATATTGGCGCAACCTGAGCTGCGGACCTGGACTTATCGCTATCCACGCATTGCGCAGTTCACTATGCCAGTCGCGTATGTGTTGCTATTGCCGACCGCCCCGTTTTTTGCCGGTATTGCCAACGCAGCACTAGTCGCACGCTGGGGCGCGTCACTGTTACTTGGCGCTGCGGTTACTGCCGCGATGCTCCTGATGATGCAATTGTCTATTACGCTAACGTAACTTTTTCGGCGCTATTCGTGCGCGACTGATTCTGCCGCATCCGCGGTATCAGGGACATAATTAGACAACACGGCCCTGACCTTAAGCTTGCCTTTACGATGTTGCTCTATCATCACCGGCAAATAGCCGAGCTCTTGCGCAAACCACATTGTCGTTACGCGTGACGAGGTACCGGCCCGGTGTTGTAACCCGACTGCCTCAAATGTTCCATACGGCACTTTGACAGACTTGCTGCCCACATTGGTTACGGAGAGCAGCTTTAATTTCTCTGCGTCTTGCAGCGAATAAAAATCGTCGTACTTTCCGTTTATGAGGTCGAGCATTAGCGCGTACTGCAATGAAACCCGATCATGCAGTGCTCCGCCTATATCTGTCTGAAAATCTTCACCGCCAATCATGCCGCTGACGAGTTGCTCGCTCCAGTCAAACTCAAGATCAACGTCCGTGCCATTTTTCGACAAAGAATCGCTGGATAAATATCTGGACGGGCGAATCTTGTCGCCGTGCTCTTCAAACCAGGACTGCTCGTGAATTTCGCCGTGCGCCAGCAGCCGGGACATGCCTGTGGCCTTGATCACGGATTTCGCGGTGAATCCATCGTCCGTGCGCTCGAATCGGGTTGTCAGTCGCCCTCCAAGCACACTGATCTTGATCTTGTACTCAGCGGAGTGAGGCGTGAAGTCTTGCGCGTTTGCCGCCTGTGGCAAACAGAATATAGCGACGATGCTCACGAGAACGCCACGCATACACATATACTTGAGGATACTATTTCGCATTACGAAACCGATTGTTTTTCCAGTTCAAGCTTCGACTCCGCCATCAGGGCATTGGTTGCATACTGCATTTGCATTCGATACTCCTCCAGCGCATCCGGTGGCGTGCCCCTTGGTACCACGATTGGCTCGCCAACCGCCAGCACCACCCGCGAGAACGGTTTTGGAATCATGAATTTGTCCCAGCGGTTCAGATACCAGGCCTTTTCTGCCGCGCAGGCCATCGGCACCATAGGTACATTGCCGATTCTCGCCATCAATACGGTACCGGACTTGAACTCATAAATTGGGCCATTGGAACCGTCTGCTGTCGTCACAATCGAATAACCACCCTTCATCATTTGCTGAATATCGCGCATGGCGAGCGCGCCGGCCTGGTTGGCTGAGCCACGAATCACTTCTGCTCCCCAGGAACGGGCGACTCGGGCAGGTATTTCTCCGTCAACGGACGCAGAGACGATAAAACAGGCGCGAAAGCCACGTTTAATCCATGTCAGCATCATTTTAGAGCAAAGCACATGCTGTTGATGCCAGTAACAGGGCGCATAAATCTTGCTGGTATCGGCCAAAATCCGCTCTGCAATCTCGCTACCAATGATTTTTTCTACCCGGTACGTCTTGCAGGCGAGCGCATATATCCCGCCATACAGCCGGGTGACCAGAAAATTGTAGAGCCTCCTCAGTGGCGTCAGCTGGCGAGAGGTCGTTTTTCTCCTTGCCTCGACATCCGAGTAGTCTGGTTTACTCCGTTGTTCCGTCAAATTGCTCCCCGGATATGAAATACCGCGCAGTTGCGGCCGCTACCGCCCATGTGCGACATCATGCCTGCTCATGGATGAACCCTGAATGAACCGGCAGGGCAGGTTCCCGGATGTCCGCTGGGCGCATGAGTTTGCAGTATCGATGAAGTGCGGGTCAATGTAATATTGCGCCTGCCCGGGCCGCGACGGCCCGTTCCACACGACAATCATGAGCCTAGCGAATTCAGACATGCAGCAAGCACCGGGGCCGGATGAGCCTGCGCACATAGCGGTTGACCCGGAAACACTGCAGACCCTGCAAGGATTGCAGTCTGAATTTGGAAATTTCGTGGCAGTAACCCGGCCGAATGGACGCCAGTCATTTTTCATTAATGACGCTGCTGTGATTCGCCGGTTGCTGGTCAAGCAACACGCGAATTACCGTAAGGGTCCGGGCTTCGAAAGGGTCAAAATGCTATTGGGCAATGGCCTGATTGTCAGCGACGGCGCGATATGGCGGCGCTCACGCACCATGATCCAACCTGCCTTCAGTCGACAGAATGTACACAGCCTGATCGGACTGATGGTTGACTGCGCGAAGCGGCGTGCAACAGCGTGGGAAGCAACTGCACGTGCACAGGAAGACCTGAATATCACCCAGGAAATGAGTGACTTCTCTCTCGAACTGATACTCCGCACCATTTTCGGCACGGATTACGAGCGCAGTATTTTGTGCGACGGTGAGAATCCGTTCGCTTTCCTTAGTCGGGATTCCGCTCGTGACCTGCGTGTCGTGATGCAACTTCGCGAACTTCGGGAATTGCTATTGCGGATTATTTCCGCTCGCAGGAATTCCAGGGAACAGGAGCAATTTGATTTCCTCTCGATCTACCTGACGGCAACAGATAAGAACGGCGCTCATTTCACTGACGATGAATTACTCGACGAACTAATGACCCTGATCGTGGCAGGATACGAAACGTCCGCAGGCACGCTCAACTGGGCCTGGTACTTGCTGGCACGAAATCCTCATGCGGAGTCCAGCTTGCTCGCTGAAGCGCGCGGGCTCATAGCTGACGTTTCTGATGTTGACAGAGATAGCCTTGCAGACATGATCTATGCGCAGCAGGTGCTGGAGGAAACGCTCCGTCTGTACCCGCCGGTCTGGCTTTTTAGTCGTCGAGCGGAATCCGACGATGTACTTGGCGAAT
>JBLHLN010000007.1:0-19894 GCA_047620565.1 Woeseiaceae bacterium | reverse complement strand
GACGCTGTACGGCTGGTCTGTGTGACACTGAAAAGTCGTTGCCTGACCCTGAATCTCATTGTCGTTTTCTGCATAGTCGCGTGCAGCGATAACAACACGCCGGCAAAACCTGGTTCGCCCGATTCAAATAGCGACAATGCCGTTCTGCGCCTGGTCACCCTGTCTCCTCACCTGGCTGAACTGGCATGGCTGGTTGGCGCTGGTCATATGCTGGTCGGCGTTAGCGCCTATACAGACTATCCCGAGGAAGTGACGCAACTGCCAGCCGTGGGTGATGCGTTCGCCCTGGATCTTGAGCGCCTGGCAATTCTGCAGCCAGACCTGCTCCTCGCATGGCAAAGCGGTACCCCTGTGCATATCGTTGACGAATTGCAGGCGAGAGGCTATCGCGTAGAGACCGTGAAGACGGAAAACGTTGCGGATGTCAGCGTGGCCCTTCGGCAAATTGGCGCACTGACTGGATTTGAAGAAAACGCTGCGCGCGTCGCGAATGAATTTGCCGCCAACATGGCAACGCTTGCACATCAATATGAAAGCGCTGAATCGATCAGCGTCTTCTACCAGGTATCACGCCGGCCACTTTACACAATTAACAATGCGCACTACGTCAGTGACCTCATCAACATCTGCGGCGCGCGCAACGTGTTTGCTGATCTTGGCAGGTTGGCGCCGTTAATTGGCGTGGAAGCAGTGCTCGAGCGCAACCCGGAAGTGTTGTTCGCCAGCGGAGACGTTGGCAAAGATGCTTTTGCAGACTGGGACCGCTGGCCCGACCTGGCTGCGAACCGCTATGCAAACCGCTTCGTTATGCCGGCCAACGAAATCGGTCGCGCGACGCCGCGCTTGCTGATAGCCGCGCAAGCCATGTGCCAGGCGCTTGACCAGGCGCGCATGAACAGGAAGGCGGCTCATAGTCCGCAATAGCGACGGATCGTATATTCGGCCCGCGGAAGTCACTGACTGGTCGGACATATGCCGCTTGCTGGACGCTGCGGAATTGCCGGTCGCAGATCTGACGCCGCAGATGCTGACTGATTTTTTGCTCGCCGACTCAGGCGGGTTGACTGTCGGACTGGTCGGTCTGCAGATTTTCGACAAGACCGGCTTGTTACGCTCGCTGGTTGTTGCCAGCAGAGAACGGCGTACCGGCCTCGGTAGCGAACTACTGGCTGCAATAGAAGCAGTCGCACGCAATGCGGGTATCGAGGAACTGTGGTTGCTTACGATTGATGCCGAAAGCTTTTTTCTTGCGCACGAGTTTGAAGTTTTATCGCGCGATCGCGCGCCAGGCAGCATTCGTTCGACTGCGGAGTTTCGTGACCTGTGTCCCGGTGACGCGCACCTGATGCGTAAGGCCCTGACCTGACGTTACGGGCGAATTCAGATTCGGCCGCGATCCCAGGTGACCTCCTGACCGGACTCGGCACGAGCCAGTACCCTCGCCACAACGAACAACAGGTCTGACAGCCGATTCAGGTAGCGCAGTACTTCATCGTTAACAACTTCCTCCTGCCTGAGAGATTGCACCTGGCGTTCAGCTCTGCGAACAATGGTTCGCGCAAGGTGGCAGTGAGCCGCGGCTACTCCGCCGCCAGGCAATATAAATTCCTTCAGTGCAGGAAGATCCGCATTCATGCGATCGAGGTCTTGCTCGAGGCGGTCGATGAATTCCTGCTTTACGGCAGAGTGTCCGGGTATACAGAGCTCGCCACCGAGTTCGAACAGGTCGTGTTGTACATTCGTCAGACATGCACGCACATCGTCGGACAACGCGTCAGCTGCCAGCACAACGCCGATAGCGCTGTTGGCCTCATCAACTGTGCCATAGGCGGAAACGCGCAAACTGTCCTTTGGCACGCGACTGCCATCGCCCAGCCCGGTGCTTCCGTCATCGCCGGTGCGTGTGTAGATTTTGCTGAGGCGGTGTCCCATTTGTGGATTCCGGTGATTGCAACGAAAAACAAGAAGAGAGCCTGAGGCAGGCCGCGACACTTTGTCAATCAGTAAATCGGACTGCCGCGCGTTGCTCGCAGCTGGTCTTGCAATGTCGATAACTTGTTTCTGAAATCGACTGCCGCCATAGTTATGCCTCTCTGCCGAACGAACTGTTGATCTGTGTGAGCCCTGGAAATGTCTGCGGAACTTGAAATCGCAAAAAAAGCTGCGGCTGCCGCGGCCGGGATTAGCCGTGACTATTATCGCGGCAATTTCACGGTCAAAATTAAGGACGATCTGACGCCGGTCACGCAGGCCGACATCGAATGCGAGCAGGCGATTCGGGAAATTATTTTGCAGGCGTTTCCTGAAGATGGATTTTATGGCGAAGAAACTGGCCAGACTAATGCGGACGCCGAACGCTTGTGGCTGGTAGATCCGATTGATGGCACCAAGGCGTTCGTGCGTCAGTATCCGTTCTTTTCCACACAGATTGCACTGTTGCACAAGCAGGAGCTGGTCCTCGGTGTTTCCTGCGGTACGATGTTTGACGAACTCGCCTGGGCCGAGACCGGTAAGGGTGCGCTGCTAAATGGTCGTTCAGTCAGCGTCAGCGAAACGCCCGACCCGCGGAGAGCAGCAATCTCATCTGGCAATCTCAAGTCTCTCGCTGCCAGTGATGGTTGGTCGCAATTCGGTGCGCTTGTTGCCGTCGCCGATCGAATACGCGGTTACGGTGACTTTTATCAGTACCACCTGCTTGCTGCGGGAAAAATCGACGCGGTCATTGAGTCTGATGTCAATATTCTTGATGTAGCAGCGCTCGCAGTTATAGTCACAGAAGCAGGTGGCGTGTTTACTGACCTGAACGGGCGACCGCCCGGATTGCAAACACGATCAGTGCTCGCGGCCAATCCGGTTTTGCATGAAGAATTGTTGCACCGGCTCAAGGGGTTTGTTGATTGATGGAATTTCAGATATTCCAGGTGGCGGCATTCACGCAGGAGATGTTTGGCGGAAATCCTGCTGCTGTTGTGCCGTTACGTGAATGGATCGACGACGATTCAATGCAGAAAATCGCCGCCGAAAATAATTTGTCGGAAACAGCCTTTTTCGTGCCGCTTGCCGAGAGCGAGTGGCAGATTCGCTGGTTCACGCCAACCGTCGAGGTGCCGTTGTGCGGTCATGCCACGCTGGCCAGCGTGGCCGTGATTCATCAGAAGATGAATCACGCTAAATGGCCAATTACCTTGCAGTCTGCAAGTGGGCCACTTATGGCTGACAAAGACGGCGACGTCTATGTTCTCGACCTCCCTGCCAACAAGCCACTGCCTGCCGATATTCCGCCAGGTCTGGAAGATGCAATGGGGGCCAGGATCCGGGAATTTCACATTGGCCACGATCTGTACATGGCCGTTATGCAGGATGAATCATCTGTGGCCCAACTTGAACCAGACTTTGCCGCGTTGGCGTCATTGGTTGAACACGGCATTATCGCGACTGCAGAGGGAAACGACGTAGATTTCGTGTCGCGCTTCTTTGCGCCGGCGATCGGCATAGACGAAGATCCCGTTACCGGTGCCGCGCATTGCGTACTGACACCCTTCTGGTCGGAGCGACTCGGCAAGAAGCAGTTACGCGCCCGCCAAATATCATCTCGTGTTGGCTACCTGGATTGTGCGGATGATGGCGAGCGCGTGCGACTAAGCGGTGCTGCTGTTTTCTTTTTGTCCGGTACGATTCATTGCAACGATAAATCGCGCCGATAAATCGCGCCGATAAATCGCGATGATAAATTGAGACGATCAACCGGCGGCGACGAAGAGTCTCGCATCTCTCCAACTGACTGATTCCATCGGCGTCGCATACAGCCGCGTCAGTCGCTCTGCGGACAATACGTCGTCGGTCGCGCCCAGATCCCATTGGCCATTGCCGTAGAGCAACAAACAGCGGTCTGCGAAACGTGCCGCAAGATTCACGTCGTGCAGACTCGCAACCACTGATGCATCGTTTCGCGCCTGTGCATGAAATACGCGCATTACATCCAGTTGATGTTGTGGGTCGAGGTGGTTTGTTGGCTCGTCCAGAAGAAATATGTCGGGCGCCTGGGCGAGTACCTGTGCCACGGCGAGTCGGCGACGCTCACCTCCGGAGAGTGTCGCCACATTGCGATGGTGCAAGTCCCTGAGATCCACTGCTGCGAGCGCGTCCCTGGCGATCTCGCGATCACTCGCGGATTCCCATTGAAAGCGGCCTATGTGCGGGTGTCGTCCGATTAGTGCCGTGTCCAGTACGGTCGCTGGAAACACGTCCTCTGTATATTGCGGCAGTAACGCCAGGCTGGCTGCAATTTGCAGTCGACTAAGCTGCTCAATTGGTTTGCCATTCAATCTGACCTCGCCTGTTTCAGTTGCACGTAGTGCGGCGAGCGTATGCAAGGTCAGCGATTTGCCGACACCATTGGGACCGAGAATTGCCAATAGCTCTCCCCGGCCAATCTCCAGATCAAGGCTGTCGACGAGCTGGCGCCCCGGCACGCTGACGCCCAGGTCACGGCAGGACAATCTGCTTTCTTGAGACTTGCTCATGTCGCCAGACTAACAGAGTGGTATTGATTCGTTGAGTTTGCCGACGGGCTATTTGAGCAGGCGAATTTCTTCGGCGGTCGTCTGCCCGATCGTGACGAACTTCAGGCTTTTGGGAATCATCGCATCGGAATCCGACAAAGCGATCCTGCCGCCCATGATCTCTGCGAATTTTTGCGGATATCGTGGCGTGCGTTCGGGTTCGGCATAACCGAGCGGAAATTCCGGCATGCCGTTGGCAGGGTCGTATTTATCCGTCGCGCCAAGTGTGTGCAGGAATTCGTGCGCGATAATGACGCTGTTCATGCCACCATACGGTCTTCCGGAGTACGCATTGACGACACCAACCATGCCTTTCTGCATGCCTACAGAGTTTTCCAGGACGATGTCGCCCTGCGGCGCGTGGTAGCGGACGAAAATTCTGACGTCAGGATCAGGATTGTCCTGCGCGTCGGTAATGTTGCTCGCCCACCAGCGCATTTTCATGCTCCACAACATCACGTCGAGCATGCTTGACGCTTCGCCGACGGATGGCGGTTGTTCTCTTATTTCGCTTCCCAGTTCCATACGGACTGGCTTGCTTAGCGTGTGGCCGTACTTGCCGATTTCTGTTTCGACAAAGGCTTCAATACTGCGAAAATTATCTACTGTCAGCGAGTTTATATAGTCGCGACTTTCGTCACTGCCGTCAGCATTAATCGGGTAGACCTTTACCCACAAACTGTTGTTCCAGTCGGTGCTGCGAGCCTGCGTCAGCCAGGTGCTGACTGCGACAAAAAACAGGATCAGCAGTAGCAGTGAAATACGAATGGCTTTGAACATGGTTCTGTTGCACGCGGCTAAATCGACGGATTTGTCGATTTAGCCGTTTTCAATCGCTTCTGACCAGTAAACAGGTCCCAAATCAAGCGGCAACGTGAAAGATTCAGCGGAGCTGTGACGCACTTATCATTCGGGTTTTCTGAACTTGAATACAAACCGGTCTGTCTTGCCCCGAACTGCCGGATCACCCATAGCCAGACTGAGGTCATCGTCCGGATTGCGTAAAATTTCACTGCTGCCATCAAAGATGAATCCCGCGGCCTCAATTTCATTGCGCACGATGGCGGGGTCAATTCTGTGCAATGTGCCGCCGCTATCATGTGGCGAGCCTGCTGCAGCGTAGTGATCGACGACGGCCAGCGTGCCACCCGGTTTCAGACCGCGATACAATTCTGCCAGTAGCTGCGTGCTGTCGATTTCCGGCCAGCCATTTTCGGGACTCACCCAGTAAATATCGTGATACGCGAGTACCATCATTATGGCGTCAAAGGTACTCACAGGAAGTTGTAGTTCGTTGTTTTCGGCCACCATGATTTGCACATTCGGCAAGCGCTTATTCGCGTATCGCTGAGTCGCTTCTTCGCCTACGAATTGCGTATATGCTGCGTTCGTGTGCGCAACCACCTTGCCTTCAGCACCGACAACGTATGACAGCATTTCGCTGTAGTAGCCGCCACCCGAAAACATATCCAGAATTGTCATGCCAGGCTGAATAGCGAAAAAGTCCAGTATCGCGGCCGGTTTTCGATCAGCGTCGCGGTTTCGATCTGCTTCTGTGCGATTCGAATTTGCAACGGCCGCTTCGTGAACAGACTCCGCCGCCGCAGTGTTGTTGACTTCAGCTGGCGGCGATTCAGAACTGCCGCAAGCGGCAATGAAAATCGCGAACGTTAAGAGAACGGGTAGGTTTTGCATCGGTTATCCAGTTTTGGGGAAGAGGCTTCCATAGACATTTGTCGCATCATGAAGTGCCGAAAAATATTAAGTTTCTGCTGCATAAATAAAAAGCCCCGCGTTTGACGGCGGGGCTAATGACTCTTCTTATTATTAAAGAGGTAACTGATAATTCGATAACCAAATACAGACTTTATTATTATTATTGGATCTGGATCTTATTATTATTTTTGTTTTTCTTCTGGCGTCTAAATCCTGTTTGTATCGTTTTTACGGTTATCAAGTACAGCTACACTTCGCTTGGGCAAGGTATTAAAAGCAAGACCTATGCCAGAACAAATTAATACAAGTAATATCAAAGAGTTAGACCGTATCCTGCTGCAGCCCGATTAACATTAGGATCGCTTTTGTAAAAAATACCGACGTAATTTTGCAACCGCACATAATTTGCGTCTAAAGCAACGCATTATAAATTCTTGAAAAGAAACGATTTTTACCAGCAATCCAGAATACGTCAGCGGGAATTTCGACTACCTGGTCGCCGCGGCAGGCAGATACGGCTGTTGATCAGCCACAAGCGGCATTTTTTCGCAGTGTGTCAAATTATTCGACGCTGTCTGCAGCGCGGGCCTGCTCGAGCAGCCGTACCAGGCTAAAGAATCGTCCATTGCGCACTACAGCCACGATATTCAGTACATCATCAATGCTGTTTAACGGGTCCCCGTTTACCAATACCAGGTCGGCCAGCGCTCCGGGTGTGATGGTGCCTATCTGATTTTCCAGCCCGAGCACCGTCGCGGCGTTTTTGCCGGCAGCGTGTAAGACCTGCTCACCAGTGAGACCCGCCGCAGAAAGCGCACGAAGCTCTGCGTGCAATGCCAGTCCCGCCGGCATGCCATTGGGTCGCGACCCGGCCAGTATCAAAGCAGAACTTTCAGCGAGACTCGGTGTGACCGAATGACGTCGACCTGGTGAAGCGTTTTGTGCAAGTTCCCGCGCCTGTCTCGACGCCAGCAACGAGTCCAGTCCTGGTGTTGCTGCATCGGCAAGTCCGGAGATTACCGTTGCTGTTTTATTGCCGGGCGCGCCAAGCTGGCCGGCGCCGGTGTTTCCGGCGTAACGGTCATGCATCGAGGTGCGTGGCAACGAGTCGATTCCCAGCAGCAGATCTGCATCGACACTGACGTGCGTATTCCAGCTGCCGGCAAGCACAGGTATACCGACGTCCTGCCAGTCTCCCGCCGTTTGTAAAATTTCCTGCTGATTTATCAGCACTGATGAAATTGCAGCAATATAATAAGCATTCTTGTCCGTTGACGAGGTAGCCGAACGCAAATTGATTGCCGGTATTAATCTCGGTCCCGGACTATCCTCACCGTCCCACAGCGCTTGCTCAAATGATTCAATTGATTGATCCGTCACTATGCTGGTAACGCCGTAGGCAAGTAGCGTCGCTCCGGCCTTTTGCTGCGAACCTGGTGGCAGGCTGCTCCACGAATCGATAAGACCCGGCAGAATGGTAACCCCGCCAAGGTCGAGAATCGTCGCGTCATGCCAGTCTCTACGGGGCTCCACGGCCGAGATTTTTCCGCCTTCAATCAGGATGTCCATGTTGTCACGGTAACTATTCCAGATTCCGTCAAACAGTCGCGCACCCCGAATCACGAGGCGTTCCGGAGACGGGTTCGTTACAGCGAGCTGCCGTTGCACAATGGTTCTTGGAGGGCGCGTTTCTTCACTGGCGATCATCGCCCGGAATGGCAGGGGTATCGAACGCCAGTCGCCGAATTCGCGGGTCTTAATTGAACCGTCCGCCGTGTAAACGTGTCTTGAACGGTCTTGCCAGGAGACCGGGAACGGCAAGTAATCTTCACCGTTGACGAACTCCCGGACGAGGGTTGGTTCAGAAAGTATCGCCATTTCCGAAATCAGCCGGTCGCCGCTGTCGCGCAGGTAGGTCAGGAGGGTGCCATCCGGTCGCCATGACAACGAAGACAGCGGGTCTCGCGACACCAGCACTTCACGATCCGGTAAGCCACGCCGCCGTATCATCAATGCATACTGATCCGCCGATTTCCAAATATAAGCAAGATCACGGCCATTCGCCGACCATACGGGTTCAAGTTCGTCGCCTGGTTCGTGACTTATACGCCAGCTAAGGCCGGTCGGAATATCGGTTTCCCAGAGATCGAAGTCGGCCGCATTTCTGGCGGATGCAAACACAATTCGATCACCGTCCGGATGCCAGCTCGCAAACTGATCGTTCATGGCGGATTCGCTGATGCTGCGATTCGATGACGACTCGATATCAAAAAGCCACAGGCTGGTTCCCTGGGCTGACGACGTTTGATAGAGAATTTGCTCGCCATCAGGCGACCAGCGAGGTCGTGACGCCTGCTGCAAACCGTCGGTCGCGAGCATTGCCTCGCCACCGCGAGCGGGCAATATCCAGATGCTGCCGCGCAGGTCCAGCGCAATCCGTCCGTCCACGCGGGAAATATCGACGCCGATATTGGCACCCTGAGTGACAAACTCATCCGCCAATGCCGGTATGGCGATGATGACGACGGCCATTGCGACGCCCAACAAGTCGGCACGCTTAAGTCGCACAATCCACCTGCAAGCTGATTAACTCTTCGTTGCTCAGTTCAAAGCTGATTTGCATTGGCTGGCAACACACCTGGCAATCTTCAATATACGACTGATCGCCGGCGGATGAGTCCAGCAAAATTGTCATTGCTTCGTCGCAAAACGGACAGCGAATGCGGCGCTCGACAATAGTCATTGTGTCGTCTGGCTCCGAATTGCAGGCTCAGGGTTGCAATCTTGAGCCTGACCACGGTGATGCCGAAAAATGCTGTTCCGAACTGCGCACCAATTCGCGGCTCCACCTGGCCCGGTCGTGAATGCGGTCGCGGCCTTCAATCCAGAGTTCGATATCAGTCGCCCACAAGCGGAAGCCGCCCCAATGCGGCGGTCGCTCAATTTTTGGAATATCGTCGCCCGCAAGCGTTTGCGTATCGCCGTCCAGCGACAGCCCAAGCGCCGCACCGCGTTCCTTTATTTGCGCAACTAATTCGTCCTTGGACGCGATGACGTCGCTTTGATCGCTGCCCCATGCGCCGAGCTGGCTGCCCCAATCGCGAGTCGCGAAATACGCGTCGCTTTCCTCTTCAGGAGAGCGAATGGTGAGTCCTTCGATTCTTATCTGGCGCCCAAGTGCGTCCCAGTGAAACAAGGCCGCCGATTGAGGATGTTGATCGATCTGCTGCGCCTTTTGCGATTTGTAGTTCGTATAAAAAACCAGGTAGCCAGGGTCTGGCACGAATTCCTTGCAGAGAACTACTCTTGCAGTTGGCTGCCCGGCGTTTCCTACAGACACAAGGGTCATGGAGTTCGGATTGCGCTGCACCTTCGCCGCCGTGGCCTCTTTCAACCAGGCGTCGGCCCAGTGCATGGGATCCGGCGGTAGCTCGTCTGGCAAACGATTGCTGAATCTGTCGTCGTTCAATTTCTGCTCCGGAAATAACTGCGGCAATTGTGCCGGTAATGCGGAGGAGATTAGCAGACGCGTCGTCGACTGGCACCAGCAGAAAACGAATGATCAATTCGGACCTATATAAGTGCCGCCTTCGCGCCGCGGGTCCGCGGCAACAGCGAAGCCGTCATCGGTGTCATAGACAGCCGCCACGACGCCACCGAAATACATGCCGATTTGCGGATACCGGGTGATCGGAATACCAATTTCGCCAATATCAAGGTCGGCCTCTATCGCCAGTGTGCTGCCGTCGTCATCAATCGCCAGGTGCATGCGAGGGTGGGCGATCGCATCCTCGAGGCTGAAACCAAGCTGAATGTAGTTAACCAGGAACTGGTGCAGCGCCGTCGTGATCCGATCGGCGCCCGGCGAACCCATCGCAAGCACCCGTCCCTTTGAACGCGCCGCGCCCGGCGCCATGTTGGATGGCAGTCTGCGGCCCGCAGGGCCGGCATCCAGGCCGTGCAGATTCAATTCCAGTTCGCCCAGGCAGTTGTTGAGCCACAGCCCGGTTGTGGCCGGCATTTCACCGGAACCGTAGCCGGACGATGCGGTTATCGCACAGGCAAGGCCGCTCTCATCCACAACCGAGGTATGCACGGTTGAGCCTGACAATGAACCGGACGACCATCGTGACAGCAGCCGCCCGGAACGTGCGAGCTCAAGCATTTCAGTCGCGGGCGCAGTAGTGCCAGGTGCGGGGTCCAATTCAGTTTTTCGGTAAGACAGCGCGGCATCCTGTACCTGCATCAATCGCTGCAATGACGCTTCATCCCAACGGCTTATGTCCTGGTCCTGAAAGGCGAGCAACATTGCCGAAAGAACAGTGCCGCCGATGGCCGGTGGTGGATTGGTTGCTACGCACCAGTCGCCCGACTGAACCAGCAGTGACTCGCGTGCAAGCGGTGTGTAGTTTTCGAGATCGGAACGCGTCAGTAATCCACCATTATCCTGCACGTGCGCCGCGATTCGCTGGCCGATTTCTCCGCTATAAAATATCTGCGCGCCCTCATCGGCGATGGCAGCGAGGCTGTCTGCAAGATGTGGCACGATAATGTTGCTCCCGGCGGGCAACAGAGAACCGTTGCCGTCGTGCAATGCCGAATGGCCGTCTGCGCTACGGCCAAATACTACATCGGCGGAATATTCCAGGTAGTAATGGCAGGCTGCCGACAGCGGAAAACCATTGCGAGCGGCATCGATTGTTGGACCGAGCAGTTCGCGCCACGGGATTTGTCCGAATTCCTGTGAGGCAAGGTCGAGTGCGGCCAGTGTTCCTGGAACGGCAACAGATGCCGGTCCCACAACAGTTTCAATGCCACCTCCATATTCCATGTGAACATTGTCAGCGCGTGGCGTAAAACCCCTGACTAGCCCGGAGCCAGGCACAGAGACGTTTCCATCGATGGTTACCGGTTCACCATCGGGCGGCCAGATCGTTACGTAGGCGCTGCCGGCGAGCGCGCAGACACCGGGCTCCGTATTGATTGAGCACATAGCTGCTGCGATTGCGCAGTCAACGGCATTGCCACCGCATTCTGCAATCTGCGCAGCGGCATCCGCCGCAAGTTGCGACGTCGTTGCTACGCCAACCCGGTTATTCATTGCGGCGGAAACAGGTTCGGTGAAAGGAGCTCAACATCGCTCCTTACCGGCTCAAAAATGGATGACAGAACGAATGCTTTTTCCTTCGTGCATCAGGTCGAATGCCGTATTGATATCTTCCAGCGGCATTGTATGCGTGATGAATTCGTCAACCTTTATACTGCCATCCATGTATTGCTCTACCATTCCGGGCAGCTGTGATTTGCCCTTGCAGCCGCCGAACGCGGTACCACGCCATACCCGTCCAGTTACTAGCTGGAATGGTCGCGTTGATATTTCCTGCCCCGCCCCGGCGACGCCAACGATCACCGACTCACCCCATCCTTTGTGAGCGCATTCGAGCGCCGCGCGCATCAGGTTAACGTTGCCGATACATTCGAAAGAATAGTCGACACCGCCATTGGTCATCTCGACAATGACCTCCTGTATCGGAGCGTCATGATCGCTTGGGTTAACGGTGTCCGTCGCTCCCATCTGCGTCGCCAGTTCGAACTTGTCAGGATTGATGTCGATTGCAATGATGCGACCGGCTTTGGCCATCATTGCACCCTGAATTGCACTAAGTCCCACACCGCCCAGGCCAAATACTGCAACGGTCGCGCCTGCCTCAACTTTGGCCGTGTTCAAAACTGCACCAATGCCGGTAGTGATACCGCAGCCCAGGAGGCAAACTTTTTCAAGTGGCGCCTTGTCGCTGACTTTGGCGACCGAAATTTCCGGCAGCACTGTGTACTCACTAAATGTAGAAGTCCCCATGTAGTGAAAAATCTGCTTGCCATTGTGCGAAAAGCGCGATGTGCCGTCCGGCATCAGCCCCTGGCCCTGGGTGACCCGAATCGCCTGGCACAAATTGGTTTTCCCCGATGTACAAAAGTTACACGCACCGCATTCGGGGGTGTACAGAGGGATAACCTGATCACCAACTTTGACGCTGGTAACGCCGGCACCCACTTCCTCAACAATCGCGCCGCCCTCGTGGCCAAGCACTGCAGGGAATATTCCCTCAGGATCTTCGCCGGACAACGTAAACGCGTCGGTATGGCAAACACCCGTCGCCACGTTGCGTAACAAGACTTCGCCATCCTTGGGTCCGTCAATATCAATCTCTTCAATCTCAAGTGGTTTGCCTGCTTCCCAGGCAACGGCGGCGCGGGTTTTCATGGTTCAGCTTTCCTGTTGTTGTTATTTAAGTTCTGTTGTTTTCGTTTAGCTTGCGGATGTTCGCACGATTGCGTGGTTGACGGTAGAGGCCTTGGGGACCGGCCCGACCAGCGGTTCAGCTTGTGTTCATATAATTAATAAAAACAATAACTTGTGTTAAGTCTGGGTTCATGTGCGGTGGCGTAGTCTGGCGTTGAACGGTCAGATAAGGAGACGACCATGAACGCGAAATTGAACCATATTATTAGACGCCTGGTATTTTCTATCATGCTCAGCGCAGGTCTGTTAACGGCAATTGCTCAGCCGGCCGCTGCGCATAAGATCGAATTTCGACCGGTGGTCTCGAAACATTATTATTATCAGCATGGCCGGCGTTTCTCGTTTCCTCGCTGGTTACGAAAGAACCAGGACTTTCGCCGCTGGTATCTGCGCAGCGATTACCGCTACATACGCGGCGCGAACTGGAACACACTGTATGACATGTACCTGTTTGAAAAACGCTACCAGCGAAGATCGCACAAGCATTTTCATGGCAAGGAATATGTTGACAGGGACAGGCAGCCACGCCGACGGTATCGGTAAGACTGCTCCCTAAACCATTATTGACAAGGGAATAAAGGAATAAACCGACCCCGGACCTGCAGCTGGTCCGGGGTTTTTTTTTGGCGTTAGTTTCCGTACTGCGGTACAACGTTTATGTTTTCCAGTCGCAGCAATACGGATACAACGACATGACACTTGAAGACCTTCGCCACGACCTGTCACAGGTGGACAGCCAGCTCATCGAGCTGATTGCCAAACGGCAGACCCTAGTTAGTGATATCGGCCGTAGCAAACGATCATCCGGGCGCGCGACGCGTGACTATGAGCGGGAAAAAGATGTTATTGAAATGGCGAGACGCCAGGCGGAAACGCTTGCTGTCGACCCTAACCTGGCTGAGGAACTCATGACGTCGTTAATCCGTTCATCGCTGACTCACCAGGAGCGGAGCCGGGTAGTCGCCGAGGGTAAGGGAGACGGGCGGCGAGTACTGGTAATCGGTGGTGCGGGCAAAATGGGTGGTTGGTTTGTCAATTTTTTTGCTTCACAGGGATTTACAACAGTTGTCGCAGACTCCGGTGGTGCTGACGGAACAAATCGTTTCAACGACTGGCGAGACGCGGGCATAGACTTTGACGTCATTGTTGTGGCGACGCCGATGGTAATTTCCGGGCAGATACTGACCGAGCTTGCCGAACTCCGACCCACCAGCCTTATCTTTGACATAGGCTCTTTGAAGACGCCGCTCCAGTCCGGCCTTTTGGCCCTGGCGCAAGCAGGTTGCAAAGTCACTTCGTTGCACCCGATGTTTGGACCTGACACCGAGCTGCTATCCGGCAGGCACCTGATTTTCGCGGATGCCGGTTGCAGTCAGGCCACTGCCGAGGCCAAAGAGTTATTTTCGTCCACGATGGTGGAGGAGCTGGACATGGGTCTGGATGAGCACGATCGCCTTATCGCCTATGTGCTCGGATTGTCACATGCACTGAATATCGCATTTTTTACGGCGCTGGCAGGCAGCGGTGAAGCCGCACTGCAACTCGCGCGGCTTTCATCAACCACATTTGATGCACAGTTACTGGTTTCATCTGCAGTCGCGCAGGACAATCCGCGTATGTACTTCGAAATTCAGCATTTGAACAAGTTCGGCATTCATCCACTGGACGCATTGTGCGACTCAGCGGCACAAATTCGGCAGGTGGTTGCGACAGGCGATGAAGCAGGATTTGTCGAACTTATGCGCAAGGGCCGCGAGTATCTCGCGACAAGGCAATGAGACCCGCGCGATGAACATCCGATCAACCTGGCGGGCAGTTTTCTGCGCATCGATTTTTTTAGTGGTTTCTGCATGCACTGAGAAAGTGCCCGCGGTCCCGGAGATAACAGCGGCATCGCCTGCGTCACCGGACGCACCGCGACAGCAGTCGGTGGTTGTTTACTCGTCCGCCGCCGCAGCGCAAATCAGACAGACGACCGAAGCGTATACCGCGGATACGGGCATCAAAGTAGAACTCGTTATTGACGATTATTCGAAACTGGCCGGAAAATTCGAGAAGCCGGGTCGTGTGCCTGTCGCCGATCTCTTTATAGCCGGCAGCCTGGCCGATCTGGCGAGCGCGGTGGAAAGTGATGTGTTTCGTCCAACATACTTTGACACGGATAGTCGCCAGGCCGTGCAGAATTTGCGCGATCCGGAGAATGTCTGGTACGCGTTGAGTTTTCGCGCTCGCGTCGTGATTTACAACACCAGCCTGGTGACTGACAAAGAGCTGTCCACAGTAAGCGACTATGCATCGCTGGCCGGCGAAGTGTGGCGGGAACGTCTTTGTTTATCGTCGTCAAAAGTCGCAGGCAACCGCTCTTTGATCGCTTTGCACATTCGTGAACTTGGCGTGCGGGAAACAGAGTCGATCGTACGTGGCTGGCGGGCAAATTTTTCAGGCCAGTTCTATCGTGATGATGTCGATTTGCTGCGCGCCGTTGCTGCCGGCGACTGCCACATCGCTATTGCCGATACGAGCGCGTTGGCAAGTTTCGTGGCCAGCGATCGGGACGCACCACTTGCAGCGCATCGATTTCCGGACGAAGCGAGAACGCTGGTGGATATTTCTGCTGCGGGTGTAACGCGGCACGCGAAAAACCCGCTGGGAGCGACGAGCCTGTTGCAGTGGCTGGAGTCAAAACACGCAAACGCGTTATTCGCGGCCTCAGGACTGGAATTTCCTGCTAACCCGGCGGCGACCCCGGCACTGGCTATGGAACAGTTTATCGATTTTGCGGCCGACCCCATGGCGGTAGCGCAACTCGCGTTTTTGCATGAAGACGCTGCATTGCTTGCGGAACGCGCGCGTTATCCCTGACAGAATATATGGACTATTGACCTGTTCGTCGCGAGCGACTCATCAGTATCAGGAATAACGGAACGCCTAACGTTGCTGTCAGGGCACCGACCGGCAGCTGCCGCGGAGCAATGATTGTTCTCGCAACGGTGTCCGCAAGAACCAGCAATATGCCCCCTGACAGTGCGGAGGCTGGCAAAACAATACGGTGATCGCTGCCTGCAATAATACGTATCAGGTGTGGCACAACCAGGCCGATAAATCCGATAACGCCAACCGTCGTAACGGAAATAGCCGTAGCAAGTGATGTAACTGCGAAAATTATCAGGCGAAAGGACGCGACTGGCATGCCAACAATGGCAGCCTGTAAATCTCCATGCGACAGCACGTTCAGACTCCTGGCCGCGAATACACCTGCGACAGTAATTACGCTGAGCAACGCAAGACTTTGCAATGGAGCATTCGCGTAGTTGAGGTCCCCCATGAGCCAGAACAGCATGCCGCGAAGGTTTTGATCGGGGCTAAGCGCCAGCAGGAATGTCGTCGCAGCGCTGAATCCTGCGGCGAGTACAACCCCGGTCAATAGCAATCGCCCCGGGGTCCAGCTGCCACTTCCCTGGGCAATGCTGAAAACCAGCAATGTTGCGCCCATCGCACCGGCGAATGCCGACAGGTCGACAATAGTGGCGCCCAGCCCGGCCATCATTGCCAACAGAGCAGCAACGGCGGCGCCGCCGGAAGTGCCGAGTATGTAAGGCTCGGCGAGCGGGTTGCGTAGCAAAACCTGCATCAATACGCCGGACACTGCCAGCAGACCACCGACGCCAAAGGCTGTGAGAGCGCGCGACAGTCGCAGGTCGATGACTAGTGAGCGCACATTATCCGGGGCTGTGCCGACAATCGCCTGCCATGTCATGTTGATGCCGATATCCGCGCTGCCGAAAAGCAAAGCTACGAAGCCGGCGACAAGAGTCATGGCAAACAATGCTGAAAACAGCAGACTGGGACGAATCAAAGCCAACAGTGCTCCGTATGAAAATTTACCGGCCAGTGGGACGGGTTGCGTGTCATTGTAGAGCAATGACCGGACTATCTGGACAGGCTCTGTGAATAGTGCAGAATTACCTGCGGAACCACTATGACTACCGATCACATTGATTCAGAAGGCTTTCGCGCCAACGTAGGCATCATACTGTCAAACACAGACGGCAAGGTTTTGCTTGCCGGTCGCATCGGTAGCAAAGGCTGGCAATTCCCACAGGGAGGCATGCTGCAGGGCGAGAATCCTGTAGAAGCCATGTACCGCGAATTGCAGGAGGAAGTCGGGCTACGGGAAGCTGACGTAGAAGTGCTTGGCACGACCAGCGACTGGATTCGTTATCGCCTGCCCAGGAAGTATGTTCGGCATGGTAGTAAACCGCTTTGTATTGGACAGAAGCAGCGCTGGTTCATGCTGCGACTAAAGGCGTCTGAGGAGCAGTTGAGATTGGACCAAAGTGACACGCCGGAGTTTGATCGCTGGCGCTGGGTTGAATACTGGCGGCCGGTTACAGAAGTGATCTATTTTAAAAGGCGCGTCTACGCGCGGGCGCTGCATGAGCTTGGTCCGCACCTTTATCCTGAAGGTGTGCCGCCACGACCGCGCTGGTGGCCGAAACGCTGGCGCATCGTATTCGAAAAAGATCTTGCGAACGACTGACTCCGAAAACCTGACGCAGGTTTTCCTGATGCAAGTCTAAAAGGGTTTAACAACTGCGAGGCTAATCATCCCCAACAGGAAAATAACGGGAAGTTCGTTAAACCATCGAAACCACTTCGTATTTGCCGGCAAGTCGCCACTCGCCAGTACACCTATCCATCTTCGGCAGCGCAGGTGATAAAAAACAAGGCCCGCCAACAAGATCAACTTCGCCTTGAACCAGCCTTGCGACAGCAAGGCTGGATTCGCCCAAAACAGGATCAAGCCGAACAGTGCCGTTAACACGGCACCGATACTCATGATGACAAACAGTCGTCGCTCCATTGTCGTAAATCGTTGGCGGTCAGCGTCGAGCGTGGCCTCGCTGTGATAGATAAACAGCCGCGGCAGGTAAAAAAGGCCCGCAAACCAGGTGACCATAAATGCGATATGCATCGCTTTGAACCACAAATACCAGGCAGCTAGCTGCATACCGATCCATCTCCAGGGGTCTGTTTTCGGGCACATTATCACCCGCGCAACCCGGTTTATAACCAATTCCGTGACTTGCCGCACTTCTGTTCGACCAGATCTCGGCGTAACATAACGTCTTAGGATTAGTCAGAAAGCCATTGATTTTCACATGAAATCGCGATCTTACATGCCGGGAACAGGCCGCAGCTGGATTATGCGGACAGCGATAATGCTGGCCGTGATCGTGGGCGGTTACCTGGCATTCGAATTTGGTCGTATCCAGGCCGATTACAACATCGTGGATGCGCTGGAGGAACAGCGCGCCTACGAGAACGAGATTGCAGGGCTTGACGAACAAATCGCTGCCCTCAAACAGGAGATCGCTCTCCTGGAAACGCATACCGACATCGATCGTGAGGCTTACGGTGTCGTCGAGGACAATTTGTCAGATCTGCAACGAAAAATTCAGGAGCAGGGTGATGCGATCGCATTTTATCGTGGCATCTTGTCGCCGAAAGATGGCGGCCGTGGTCTCAGGGTGCAGGACTTAAAACTCACCAAGGGCAATGACGATCGTCAGTATCATGTGAGATTGGTCCTGGTGCAGGTCATGCAACACGATCGCAGCGTCAAAGGTGAAGTCGACTTCACGCTTGAGGGCGCGCAGGATGGCGTTGCAACCACCTACAAACTGGAACAACTATTGCCTGCGGACGCAGACAAGAACTGGGCTTTCTCTTTCAGGTATTTTCAGGACTTCGATCGCGAACTTATACTTCCGCCAGGATTCACTCCGGAAAAAGTCAATATCGAAGTTGTATCAAGAACAAAGTCTATTGCCAGCGTAAAACAGAGTTTTGTCTGGCAATCGGCACAAAGCTAAAGAAACGGAGTACAAGATTATGTTTGGTCGAAAACAACGCAGACACAGTGCCATCGAAACCCTGATTGGATCAAATTCCAAGGTTAACGGGGATTTGATTTTTACCGGCGGGTGCCATATCGACGGTACGGTTAAAGGCAGCGTTAGCGCCGACGCCGACGGTAGTTCAGCGCTCAGCATCTCGGAAGACGGCACTGTTGAGGGGGGCGTCACGGTCCCGTATGTTGTGCTGAACGGCATAGTTCGGGGTGATGTCACCGCCGGGCAGCGAGTAGAACTCGGTCCGACGGCGAGAGTTATAGGCAATGTGTATTACAATCTGATCGAAATGGCGATCGGTGCCGAAATAAATGGCAAATTAGTGCATCAACCGGAAGGAAAGGTGCCATTATTGGAACAGACCAGCAGCGGTACGCAATCGCCGGTTAAAATTGTCGCAAGCTCCTAAGGACATGCCCCTCACGCCACAGGCGACCGGGGCTGACTGAACAATCGGATTACATGGTAATGAATCAGGAAACGCCCGTCATTGGTACAGCGGCTGCGCCGACACCAATCGTGTTTACAAACGCCGCAGCGAAAAAAGTGCATGAACTTATCCAGGAAGAAGATAACCCGGATTTGATGCTGCGCGTATTCATATCCGGCGGTGGGTGCTCAGGATTTCAATACGGATTTACATTTGACGAGAAAACAGAGGAAGGTGACTCCAGTGTGGAAAATCACGGTGTCACGCTTGTTGTCGATCCCATGAGTGTGCAATACCTTATGGGCGCAGAAATCGACTACAAAGAAGATCTGCAAGGAGCACAGTTTGTGATCCGAAACCCGAACGCTTCGACGACTTGTGGCTGTGGATCATCGTTCTCTGTATAGAGTCAAGATCATTTCATTGTTAACTCGCAAGGCTTAGAGCGATAACCAGCGCCCCGGCACCAGGCAGCGAAAAAAAGGCGGCAACCGAGTCCGCCCCGGAAGTCCTCGCCGCGGTTGATTTGGGATCCAACAGCTTTCACATGATTGTCGGCGAATTACGCCACGGCCAGCTCACGATAATTGACAGGCTGCGTGAAACCGTACGCTTGTCGGAAGGGCTAACGAGTAGCGGCCCACTCGCCGATGCAGCAAAAAGCCGGGCACTTGATTGTTTGTCACGATTCGGCGAAAGGTTGCGGGACATGCATGCGTCCAGCGTGCGCACCGCTGGCACCAGTACCCTGCGGCGGGCCAGTGATAGCCAGGCATTTCGTCGCGACGCCGAAAAAGTGCTCGGCCACCCCATCGAAGTTATTTCCGGAATCGAGGAAGCGCGCCTGATCTATGTCGGTGTTGGTCAGAGCCTGCCTCCGACCGAAGGGCTGCGGCTGGTTCTGGACATCGGCGGAGGCAGTACGGAATTGATTCTCGGCCAGGCAGCGAGTCCGCGCGCTATGGAAAGC